>CAMEXG010000038.1 GCA_945947045.1 uncultured Spirochaetales bacterium
TTGTTGCCGTCCATGGATTTCATTTTTCTCACCATGAAGAGCCTCCTTGTAGTATTAACCAGAAAGGACAATCCCATCTGGACCGGTGTTAACCATTTTTTCTTGTAGATAGGGCTGTCGGTATGATTAAAGCCAAAATCTACATTCTATTTAAGGATAAACGCAATTAGAGGAGATTTCAATTACAAACCCTCAATTATTTCTTTTTATGCCGTCATCGTTTTTACCGATTCAGACAGAAAAAGCCCTTGGCAGGTATCTTTATTTTATGTATTGGAAGATAGTTAACTCTATAAAGTATATAGTCATTTAAATTCAAACGCTTGTCACAGGAAGAGAGTTTTATTTTTTATGTAGAGAAAAAAACTATGATGACTCCGGGATATAATCTGAAATGTCAGTTAATATTAAAGTACATAAAAGAAGAGGGTACGCATCTGCGTACCCCATGAAAAAGAGTTAAGATTACTTACCGAAGTATCTCTTCAAGAGACCAGCGAAAGCCTTTCCGTGTCTTGCTTCATCTCTAGCCATTTCATGAACTGTGTCATGGATAGCATCGAGGTTGTACTGCTTTGCAAGTTTAGCAAGATCTGTCTTTCCCTTTGTTGCGCCGTTTTCAGCATCGACTCTCATCTCAAGGTTCTTCTTTGTGCTGTCTGTGACGACTTCGCCGAGAAGTTCAGCAAACTTTGCAGCGTGCTCAGCTTCTTCAAGACCAGCCTTTTCCCAGTACATACCGATTTCAGGATATCCTTCTCTGTGAGCGACTCTAGCCATAGCAAGATACATGCCGACTTCTGTGCATTCACCTTCGAAGTTAGCTCTGAGGCCATCGATGATTTCCTTCTTTACTTCTTCTGGAACATCAGCGCCGAATTCCTTACCTACGCCTACTTTGTGCTCTGCAGCCCAAACCATATCAGCCTTCTGTTCTATGAACTTGCTTCCTGGAACCTTGCACTGTGGGCAGAATTCTGGTGGAACATCGCCTTCATATACGTAACCGCAAACTGGACAAACCCATTTTTTCATATTTTTCATCCTCCGTTTAGAGTTTAATAAATGTCTTACCGACACAATGTGAATATAGCATTTTTTATGAAAAAGGGCAAATAATTAGACGGTTTAAACTTTTATAATTCAGCTTTAATAGATGGAAAAAACATAATATCTATACAATGCATCCTTATAAAAGTGATATCTTTTCTCTCGGAGGAAAATATGGATGCCTTGGAAGCAATTCTAAACCGCAGAAGCGTAAGAGTGTTTAAAGAAGAAAAGATTGAAAAATGTGACATAGAAACCATTCTCAAAGCAGGCCTGTCCGGGCCTAGTGCATGTAATAGAAGACCGGTGGAGCTTTTGGTCATAGAAGATAAAGAGACTATTTCATCTATACTCCCCGGCAGATTAGAAAGCAAACCTCTTTTATCAGCCCCGTTATTGATAGTCGTGGCTGTAGACACCTCCAAGGCTATAAGGCGTGCTCCCTTGTATTGGGCGGCAGATGCTTCCGCCTCCACCGAGAATATGCTTATTGCAGCGACTTCTCTCGGCCTTGGATCTTTGTGGCTTGGAGTCTGGCCTCAGGAAGATAAGACTGAGAGTGTAAAGATTGCCTTGTCTCTTCCTGAATCTATTGTTCCTTTTTCCCTTATTGCCATTGGAAAAAAGGGAGACGAAGGTGAACCCATGTGGAAAAAAGACAGGGTAGACGAAAAAATACATTGGGAGAAATGGTAATGTCTGATAAATCTTTTATTTCACCAATAATCGGAAGTATCGAAGAGAGAAAAAGAGAATTGACGGAGAAAATGGAGAAGCAGATGATGAAGCGTCTCCAAAGTTCCACTTATCCCATGCGGGAACTTCTTGCCTTCTACCGTTGTGCAATGATGGAGGTGGAGACTAAATTCAGGGTTCTTGACGAGCAGTTTTCCCTTTCTCATGATAGAAATCCTATAGAAAGCATCTCGTCCAGATTAAAAAGCCTGGACCATATTTATGAGAAGGCTAGAAGAAAGAACATCCCTTTGACTTTGGAATGTATCGAAAAAGGGATCTTCGATATAGCAGGCGTCAGAGTTGTCTGCCCCTTTGAGAAAGATATATACATGCTTAGGGACTCTATTCTAAACCATGATGACATTACTCTTGTGGAAGAGAGGGATTATATAGCCTCCCCCAAGCCCAGCGGATATAGAAGTCTCCACTTAATTCTGGAAGTTCCTATTTTCCTTTCAGATGAGAAGAGACTAATGAAAGTGGAAGTCCAGCTGAGAACTATGGCCATGGACCAATGGGCTTCACTTGAACATCGCCTGATGTACAAGAAAGAGGTGCCAGAGGATGTGGAGAAAGATCTGAGAAAGAAATTGTTGGAGTGTGCGGCTCTAAATTGCCAGTTGGATCAAATAATGCAGGAAGTAAAAGACACTACAGATTTATATCTTGAGGATGAATAAGTAAACCATGGAGTTCTTTACCTCCACATTGTTCCATCCTCAGGGAAAAGAGTGAGAGAATCGTAGGAATTTCGTCAATGAGTCTTCCTCCTATATATCTCTTATTCTTTTCTCCTCTCTTTCCAGATACAATAAACGGAGGTCTAGGACCACGCTGAGGCATATAGCCATGGGTGGCGGCAGACTTGGAATTGGAATAGATAGGGGAAGAAAGAGAGGAGGAAAAGATTACTCCTCCCTTGCTTTCAATAACGAATGAGAAAGGTCCGGAGAGATGATGCTCATTCATAGCTTCTTCTTTTGTAATAATAGACGAAATGGCATCAGGGTATTTATTCTGAATCTCCTTCAATACTAGTAGAGCCTCTTCTTCACTAATGTCTTTGATATGTATTTCTGCACTGAAAGAGGAAGGGTGAGCCATAATCTTCCAATTCTTATTATCGATTATGTATCCCATGTCTTTAAGAACTCTATTTATTCCGAATTCTTTATCGATGTTCATTTGGCCATGATCACCCAGTAAGAAGAATGTATATTCATTGAGTGTTCCCGACTCTTCCATTGCATCCAATATTTCTCCGATTTTTTCATCCAAGAAGTCTAAGGCCTCATCCATTTTCTCTATCTCCGCTCCCTTTTTGTGGCGGAGAGTATCGAGAGCTGAGAGATGGAGGAAAAAGAGATCAGGTTTTTTTTCTTTGATGATATCCACAGAGCAAAGAGTGGCGAAAACATCAGGATAAAAAGGGTTTGAGAAGTCAAATAAAGTATTCTTGTGTCTCTTATAGATTTCGATTGCATCAGGAGAAGAGTAGGGTAGAAATACAGTGTCAGGGTCCTCTCCACGCTGAGGCCATATTTCGGGAATGACCCAGTCGCCCTTAGCTCCTGCTGTTACCGGCCATGTAACTGATGCAACCTTTAGTCCCTTGTTATGTGCAAACTCAATTGCGTTTTGAGCTTTTAGATCATCGGCCCACCAGAACCATCGAGTCTCGCTTCTTTCCGGATCAAAGGGCTCGTTATGATAAATGCCATGATCTTTTGGCCAAAGTCCTGTAAGGATTGTGGCATGGCATGGATAGGTGTAGGTGGGGTAGGGGCACTCGAGATTCGAATACCATGAGAAGTCTTTCAAAAGACGTCTGAAATTTTCCTTCTCCAAAAGAAAAGGAATATCACTGTCTTCCAAACTGTCGATGCTGACGACAAAAGCCCTATCTTCCATTTACGGCCCCTTTTTGTTTTTTGCCCGAGAAAAACCACTGTGGTAGTTCGTGGATCACTATAATACCAAGAACCATAGCAAAACAGGTCTTCAGAGCCCCTGATCCGCTGGATAGGGCTGCATCCATTTGGCTGGAAACTAAGTAATAGGCAGTCCAGTATATCCCTGCTCCCGGGACAAGAGGAAATATTCCAGAAATAAGGAATACTATCTCAGGTGTTTTTTTCTTTACTGCAGCGTATCTGCTTACAAGGGCGATTGCTGCCGTGGCGGTAAAAATTGATGCTGTATTACCCAAATAGGTGTTGAGAAGGGAGTAGACTATCCATCCCAATGCTCCTATTACTCCGCATGTCGCCAGATATTCTTTGGGGATATCATAAAGGATGGAGAATGCAATGGTTCCAAAGAAGGCCGCAAGAATTATAGATAGTGTCATAATACAAAGCCTCCTGTAATCATGCTGGAAATGCTGAGGACCACTCCCACGCCTACGGCTATACATAGAAATACCATCATGGAATCTAATAATCTTACTGTCCCTGATATATAATCTCCGTCTCCTATGTCTCTTATTCCGTTGACAAAGGCGACACCCGGAACAAGAGGAATAATGGAACCTCCGATCATAGACATCATGTTTGTAGGGACGGAGGTAAGATCATTAAAGGCAAGGCAGACTATAGTGACAAGGGCGGAGGCCAAAATATTTCCTGTTATTTTCGATAAATACTTTGCAGATATATTTACCATAAACAGACCGAGTATGGTTCCTGCTATAAGAGAAGCTAATCCATCCCAAATGGTACCGCCAAGAAGAATGGCAAAGCAGCCTGCGCCTAAAGATGTCGCAAATACTTGCAATGCCTTGGGTTTCTTTTTACCTTCCCTGATAGTTTTAATTCTCTCTATTGTCTCATCTAACGTATATTGACCGTTACATATTTCTCTTGATAGTTGATTTATCTCGATTACTTTCAACAGGTCTGCTCCATGTACAGGAACCTGCTCCACTTTTGCAAAGCACTTGTCTTCTTTTCCATCAAGTCCGGTAGTGAAGATGCCGTTGGATAGAACGAAGAAATTTCCTTCCTCCACTCCGAAAGCTCTTGATATCCTCTTCATGGTATCTTCGACTCTGAAGATCTCAGCTCCGTTTTCAAGCATAATCTTTCCAGCTTCCATGCTGGTTTGTAGTACTTTGTTTACATCTACATCGAAAGCCATAGTAACCACCCAATGGAATGTTAATCAAAGAAATGAAACATGTCACTAAAAAAGAAGGGGGAACGCTCCCCCTATATTCAGTTTTTGAACATTGCTCCATCCAGCAAGGCTTTTGCTTCTTCCTCATTCATGTCATAGTTCCATAGAAGAGAGTATATTTCTTTGATTTTTCCACTCATTGAGTATGAATAGTATTCGGGATATAGAAGATTACCAAGCCACCATACACCTACGATCATATTCATGCTCGGTGGGTTGCCGAGCCAGTTATATGGAGAGGAAGGGACGATGCAGTATCTTCCATTTTTTACAGCGCTCATCTCCTTCCATCCGGGGAGAGTAGAGACTGTTGATGCTATGGAATCCTCAGTAAAAATAATCACATCCGGATCTGCGGCCATAGCTGATTCAAGATTAATCTGGTTTCCACCACCTTTATTTGAAAGCTTTTCTACGATGATTGCGTTTTCCGCTCCGACTATGTCCAATACCTGGGCCTGACTGGAGCCTTTTGCATTGGTCCCGAGTCCATCGGTACCTGTGGTATACATTACAGATACAACCTCATTGTCTCTTATTTTCTCTCTATTCTCTTTTGCCATGGCCATTGTTTCATCCACAAAAGCTCCGAGAGCTTCGCCCCTCTCTTCCATAGAGAGTATTTTTCCCAGAGTACGGAAGGCAGAGGCCATATTATCAAGGTTGGATTCAATAAAGATGACGGGAATCCCAATCTGAGACTGTAGTGCATCCAAGTCTTCTTCTATTCCTTTTTTATAATCACCAAGGTCTATTACCAGCTCTGCTCCTGATGATAATAGTTCCTCTAGATTGAGTGTGGCTTTACTTCCATACAGCTGCCCCGTTTCAGGGAGAGATGCCAACTCTGGGGGGAGATATTCCATTTGAGAAGAGGATGGACGCCCGGAGACTGTACACATTCTCTCTGGTGCAAAAGATGCAAGGAACATTGTAGCAACCGCCCCTGAAGGTGCCACTTTTTCGACTACAGCAGGTATTTCAACAGTGCGTCCTGCACTGTCGGTAAATGAAATTGTTTCTTTTTGTGTTGTTTCCTGTGTTGCTTGGGAAAAAACAGAGGTCAGCACAAGTAATGTTATCAAGAATAAAGATAACGCTCTTTTCATAATGTCTCCTATGCGTATTATTTTTAAAAACAATTCGCTAGAAGTCAAGCATTATATTTTTAAAAACCGAATGGAAGCTGTAGAGTCTGATGCAAAATAAAATGGCCTCCCTGGGGAAGCCATTGCTTATTGGGCTCTATCGCCGATTGCTTCTTTTATTTTTGGAGCGAGCCCCTTCAAGAGATCCATGCTCTTTAGTCTCCACTGCCAATTGCCGCTTGCCGTGCCTGGAGTGTTGATTCTGGCTTCTTTTCCCATTCCAATCCAATCCTGGATAGGAACAACCATTAAGAAGGCCTTGGATTTCTCCCCCTCTTTGATTATCTTCAAAGCCAAGGACTTCAAGTCCTCTGTTCCAAACCTTTCTACCAGAGGGTCCATTATTTCCTTTGGAAGTGAATCCAGCCACCCAATAAGAGTCGTGTTGTCGTGGGTGCCTGTATAACAGACACTATTTTCCTTGTACTCCTCAGGTTTCTCCTGGCCATCTTCCCTTGGATCGAAAGCAAACATAAGAACCTTCATTCCTGGCCAATTAGATGCTGCCAATAGATCGATCACCTCTTGAGACATATATCCCAAGTCTTCGGCATTGAAGTGAATGAGAGGGAATGCTTCATTCATTGCATCTGTAAAAGATCTTCCAGGACCCTTGACCCATCTGCCTTTTCTAGCTGTCTTCTCTCCAAAAGGAATGGCGTAGTAGCTTTCAAGACCTCTGAAGTGGTCGAAACGAATCATATCGTAGAGGCGTGAAGCATAACCGATTCTCTTCTTCCACCACTTATAATCGTCATCCTTCATTTTATCCCAAGCATATAGGGGGTTGCCCCATAATTGCCCGTCTTCATTGAAGTAGTCAGGAGGAACGCCGCTGACTTCCTCAGGAACGTAGTTTTCATCAAGCTGGAACATGTCGGGGTCTTTCCAGACATCAGCGCTGTCAAGAGCGACGTAGATGGGGATATCACCGATGATTCCTATGTTGTTCTTCTTTGCATAAGATCTCAGATTATTCCACTGTCTGAAGAAAAGGAACTGCAGGAAAGCATAGAAGGAAATGTCTTCGGAGAGAGACTCTTCATAGCTTCTTAATGCCTCTCTGTCCCTTTTTCTAGCTTTCTCATCTGGCCAGTCAAGCCAGCTTTTCATATCAAAATGCTTTTTCAGCGACATAAAGAGAGCGTAGTCCTCAACCCATTCTCTGTTTTCAAGTCTGAAAGCTTCAAACTCCCCTTTAAGGGTCTCTTTTCCCTTTTGATAAGCTTTATATAGCACCTTAAAGCGAGAATTAAAGATTAATCCGTAGTCGACTCTTTCTGGATTTTCACCCCAATTGATGCCTCTTAGATCATTCTTCTCCAATAAGCCTTCACAAACTAACATATCTAAGTCGATAAGGTATGGGTTTCCTGCGGCAGAAGAGAAAGACTGGTACGGTGAGTCCCCATAACTTGTAGGGCCAAGAGGAAGAATCTGCCACCATGATTGACCGCTTTCTCTTAGAAAGTCGATCCAATCATAAGCGATATTTCCTAATGTTCCGATCCCGTATGGGCTAGGTAAGGATGAGATTGGCATTAAAACGCCTGAACATCTTTTTTTCATAAAAATAATTCCAAAAAGTCAGAAAATAGTATTTTTAATTCACCGCCCTTATCTTGGGCGGCGATGGAAAACATATCAATAGCGACTCATCAACCTTTGACAGCTCCGGCAGCGACACCTTTGATGATGTACTTCTGACAGCAGAGGTAGAAGATGATGACAGGGATGATTCCCATGAGGATGATTGCCATTGTTGCACCAAGTTCGACAGCACCATAGCTACCCTTCAGGTACTGTACCTGGATTGGGATAGTTCTATATAGGTTCTTGTCCAGAACAAGATATGGCAGGAGATAGTCGTTCCATACCCACATGATCTCAAGGATGGAAACAGAAATCAAAGTAGGCTTCAAAACAGGAAGGACAATCTGGAAGTATGTTTTGACCGGACCACAACCATCGATGGCTGCAGCTTCCTCCATTCCAAGTGGAACACTCTTTACAAAGCCTGCAAATGTGAAGATTGCAAGGCCGGCTCCAAATCCAAGATATATGATTGGAATGGAGTAAGGAGTGTTAAGCTTCAAAGAATCTGCAGTACGTGAGAGTGTAAACATGACCATCTGGAAAGGAACGACCATTGAGAATACGCAGAGATAGTAGACTATTCTGGAAACCAAAGAGTCGATTCTAGATACATACCATGCACTCATTGATGTGCAGAGAAGGATAAGGGCAGTAGAGAAGATTGTGATATAGAATGAGTAGAATACACTCTTCATGAAGTTGTAGTTACCCATTGTCATACCTGTAACAAAGTTCTTCATTCCAGCCCACATCTCTCCGATAGGGAAAGCGAATGTGTTAGTCTTTACATATGAGTTGAGCTTAAATGCGTTGAATACAACGATGATTACAGGAATAACCCAGAATATGCTGATTAATGCAAACAAAACAGTAAGGAAGGTATTATACCTCTTTTCACCTTTTAAAGCGGCCATTATTGCTGTACCTCCTTCTCTCTTGTGAACTTAAGCTGCAACAATCCAAGAGCTGCAACGAAAATGAAGAATACGACAGCCTTTGCCTGGGCAAATCCCCTGGCTGCAGTATTGGAGCCGTAGAACTCTGTATAGATGTTGAGGGCAAGCATTTCTGTTGTCTTGATCTGAGTGTTTCCTTTCCAAACAAATGGCTGACCAGCTGTAAGAGCAACGTTCTGGTCGAAGAGTTTGAATCCATTGGAGAGGGAAAGGAACAAACAGATGGTGAAAGTACTCATCATGTTAGGAATTGTAACCTTGAAGAGCTTCTGCATGCCTGTAGCACCATCGATTTCTGCTGCTTCCAGCATGTCTTCAGGAATAGCCTGCAAGCCTGCGATATAGAGAATCATCATGTATCCTATCTGCTGCCAGCACATTACGATGATCAAGCCCCAGAAACCATACTTTGTTTCAAGAAGGATTGATGTGTCGAACTTAGAAAGAATACCATCGAAGATCATTGACCAAATATGTCCCAGAACGATACCACCGATTAAGTTCGGCATGAAGAATACTGTTCTGAAAAGATTACTTCCCTTGATACCTTTAGTAAGGATATATGCGATGGCAAATGCCAACACATTGATAAGTACCACAGATACTATCGTATAAAGGGCTGTATACCAGAACGCATGGAAGAAAGTAGGATCCTGGAATACTTTCACATAGTTAGAAAGACCTGTCCATTCAACCTTGGATGTGACCCTGAATTTGCAGAATGAAAGATAGATACCCTGAATGAAGGGCCATACAAAGCCTATTGTAAAACAAATAATTGTAGGTCCCATAAAAAGAGGAAACCATTTCTTTATTGGTTTTTTAATAAGCTTAGAACTAAAACCGCCTTCAACCCGGCGAGGTTTTTTTGTCTTTGCCATCTTTGATTGTCTCCGAAATAGAATAGCGAAGCGAACTATTATCTTTAAATAAAGGGCGGGTACTGCCCGCCCCCTTTGTGGTCAACAAGTAATATTACTGATGATCCTTTGCGTAGTGGTTAGCCCATCCCTGGACGAATGCTGTTTCAACACCCTTCCATGTAGCATCTGATGGTGCGTTGTCATACTGGTTCATTGCAGAAACGACACCAGCTCTCCAATCGTCAACTGCTGGAGTATAGTTGAATGCCCATGTCATGACATAGCAACCCTTCTTGTTGTATTCGTTAGCCTGATCGAGGAATACGTTGTTGGAAGGAGCAGCCTTCTTGTAAGGGATAGCACCGAATGTCTGAGCAAGGAGCTTTGTTCCTGTCTCTGATGTGACCATCCAAACCATGAAGTCCATTGTAGCATCGATGTCTTCCTGTGCAGCTTCGCAGTTGATTGCCCAGCAGCCTTCTGTTCCACAGTTGAGACCAGCCATCTCTTCACCCTCGACTCCACTGTAGAATGGGATCATAGCGAGGTCAGCTGGGTTCAAGCCATACTTACCTGTGAGAGCGTCGAATTCCCAGTTTCCGTTCTGATAGAATACTGCTTCGCCCTTTCCGAACTCTGCTTCTGCATCATATCCACCTGTTGCAAGTGAGTTTGGAGCATATGCGCTGTTGTTGATGTAGAGATCCCAGAGGTTCTTGAAGTTAGGAAGATACTTACCTGTGATTGTTGCAGGCTGAGGACCAGCTGTCCAACCATTGTCTCTTGCTTCGTAGTAGAGAGCAACGTTGGCAAGGTGTCCGGAGAATCTCCAAGAAGAAGAACCGTCCATACCAGCAGATGTGAATGCATCAAATCCGAGTTCCTTGCTTCTTGCATGGATATCTTCTGCGATAGCCTTGAGAGAAGCGAAGTTAGTGATCTGATCGATTGAGTATCCAGCCTTAGCAAGGAGAGCCTTGTTTACGATGATACCGAAGCACTCATATGTGTAACCGATAGAGCAGAGCTTTCCGTTCTCGTCATAGAGGTTGTAAGCATCTGTGCTGAGTTCAGCAGCAATTGGTGTTCCTGTGAGATCGAGACAGAAATCGCCCCAAGATTTGACAGCACCCTGGTTACCTACGACAAAGAGTGTAGGAGGGTTGGACTTGTCCATCTCAGCTGTAAGAGTTTCATTGTATGTACCAGCAGCTGCTGTAACAACCTTGACTTCTACTCCTGTCTCAGCTGTATATGCCTTAGCTACTTCCTGAAGGACTGCATCTGATTCTGGCTTAAAGTTGAGCCAATAGACAGATCCCTTCTTTGCTGTTGTTGTGCCTTCAACGGCGCCCTCTGCGAATACACTTGTTAAAACAAGAGCAAGCACCATAAGGATAACTGTAAGTTTTTTCATTTTTACCTCCGAACTTCGGTTCCCCGAAGCCAATAGTTTTTTCTGACAATAAACATATTACACCGGTTTAGTAGCTTTGCAAGTAATTTTTTCAACTAAACCATACTAAACTTTTTCGATTTTCTACTTTTCTTTCAAAAAGAAGTTGAAAAATAGCTTATTCTTGTTGCTATAAATAGTAACGTGAAGATATTATGTTTCAGAACTATTGTTTTGTTTTTTTTCTTGACTGATGAAAGAGAAATGTTTATTCTTATATTGACCGAATCGGTTAATAAAGAAAAATGAACGATAAATTCAATTCTCTCTCTGATGAGAGGCAAAAAATGATAATCAACGGGGCCATGAAATGCTTCTCTATCCATGGATATGAGAAAGCCAGTATGGCGGATATCGCAAAAGAAGCTGGAGTAAGTAAGGCTCTTTTGTTCCACTACTTTGAAACTAAGAAGAAGCTTTTTCTCTATCTATGGAATCTGACAGCGGAGAAGACCAGGGAGAGTCTTGTTGCTTCGGATGTGGAGGGAGACAAGGATTTCTTCTCGGTCATGGAGAAGGGATTGAAGGCAAAAATGGACTTGGCCCGTTCTTGGCCATGGATGGCGATTTTTGCAGTAAAGGCTTGGTACGAGGATGATCCTGAAGTCAGTCCCGATATTACTAAAAGTACAGACCCTTATGCAAAAGTAACGGGCGAAACCCTGAGACTATTATATCCCGATACAGATTTCAGGGATGACTTGGATATAGGAGTAATGTACAAAGACATGTACTACATGAGCGAAGGGTATTTATGGCATGAAATGCAGAGGGGAAAAATAGACCCGAACAAAATGGAGGAAGAATACATGGCTTTTATAAAGCTATGGAGAAAAGCATATCTCAAAGGAGAAAAGAATGAAGTATGCAATTGAGATAGAAAATCTCACTAAGAGCTATGGAAAACATAGAGGTGTCGAAAACGTGGACTTATGTGTAAAGGAAGGTGAGTGGTTTGGGTTTATCGGACCCAACGGTGCAGGAAAGAGCACCACCATCAGGACTATGCTGGGATTAATCAAACCCACTGGAGGAAAAAGCAAGGTATTAGGCTTAGACTCGTGGAAAGAGAGGAATAGAATAATGGAAGATGTAGGATATCTTCCCTCAGAGGCGATATTTTATCCAGAGATGAGCGTTAAAGAGGTTTTAGACTATGCTCTCTCATTCTTTAAAAATAAAGACAAAAGAAGACAGAAAGAGCTATGCCAGAGATTTCAGTTGGATACTAAGAGAAAAGTAGGGGAACTGAGTTACGGAAACAGAAAGAAGGTGGGTATTGTGGAGGCGCTTCAGCACTCGCCGTCTCTCTTAATTCTGGATGAACCCACAGGAGGTTTGGACCCGTTGATGCAGAGAGAGTTCTTCTCTGTGCTGGAAGAGGAACACAAAAAAGGAAAGACAATATTCATGTCTTCTCATATATTAAGCGAGATCGAGCACCATGCAGAGACTGCTGCTTTTATTAGGGACGGTAGAATTATTCTCAAAAAAGAAGTGGCCGAGATAGCTAAAAACAGTGCTAGAAGAGTGACGCTAAGGGGAAAAATCAACATTGAGAATCTAGAGGGCGTCAAGGAATTAGAAATAAACAAAGAATTCGTCAGCTTCTTGTATTCAGGTGACAGCAGACTCTTGATCGATGCATTGGGAAGGGGAGAAGTGAAGGACTTCACAGTAACCGAACCTGATTTGGAAGAGGTGTTTTTGCACTACTACAAGAAGGAGGAAAGATAATGAATGTCTATAAAAGAGAATTAAAGTCTGGAATAAAGAGTTTTTTGATTTGGACGATATCTGTCTCTGCCTTTATAGCTATATGTGTATTTATGTTTCCTGAGATGAAGGGGAAAATGGATTCTGTTTCCGGTATTTTCGCTTCAATGGGAGCTTTCTCTTCAGCTTTCGGTATGGACAGATTGGGTATGGGGACACTTCTTGGTTTCTATAGTGTTGAATGTGGAACAATAATGGCTTTGGGTGCAGCTTTATTTGCATCTATGATGGGCTCGGTTATGGTGGGAAAAGAAGAGAAGGGTAGGACGGCGGAGTTCCTGTATTCTCTTCCTATAAAGAGAGAGAATGTAATGGTAGAAAAGTACTTTGCCCTTATGACAGAAATGGTTTTGTTTCACGTCACTTCTTTTATGATATCTCTTCTTTCAATTCTCGCCATTGGAGAAAAGATACCGATGAATGAGTTGGTGCTCCTTCATTCTTCCTACTTAATACTTACCCTTTGTTTGGCAACTATGTGTTTTTCACTTAGTACTATACCTTCTTGTACCAGTATAGGCATGGGAATGGGGCTTGTACTCTTCTTATATTTCTTCAATCTTATGGCAAATATTACTGAGAAAGCGGATTGGCTAAAGTATCTGACACCATTCTCTTTTACAGATGGTGCAACAATAGTCTTGGAAAAGAAGTTGGACTGGACAGTAATAAGTGTATGGATAGTGATTTCGCTTCTCTGCCTTATAGGTGGTTTCTGGAATTATAAGAAAAGGGATTTGAGAAGCTGAAAGAGGGGTATCAAAAAAACTGGAGTTGGCGATGGTCAGCTCCTTTTTTCTTCCATATTAAAAGAAATTGTCAGTTTAAAGATACAAAAAAAGACTTTATGTAAAGTAAAAACGATTCTACAATGATAATAGATAATCTAAATCTCGAAAGAGAAAAATGGAGGCATCGATGCAGCTTGATAAAAGACAACAGGCCATTCTCGATGG
>CAMEXG010000039.1 GCA_945947045.1 uncultured Spirochaetales bacterium
TTGTCTAGGGGTGGCGTAATGCCTGAGAAATACCCTCGAACCTGATCTGGATAATGCCAGCGTAGGGAACGACGAGCTATATTTTTCTTTTTTATCCCCATGACAGAATCTTTTTTCTAGGAGGCTTTCTTATGAAGAAGGCGATTTCTGTCCTGTTGGTACTTTTGGTTGTACTGACAATATCTGCACAGCCTGTGCAGGAGACCAAGGCTGAAGAGAAGACTTTGACTCTCTATGCCTACGACACATTCTGCGGCGACTGGGGAAGTGCTGCAACATTGATCCCGGCTTTTGAAGAAAAGACAGGTATCAAAGTCAACTTAGTTGCATCTGGAAATGCCGTGGAAGTAATCAACAAAGTCCTGCTTGAAGGTGAAAACACAGAGTGTGATGTCATCTTTGGTGTAACAGATGACCTTTCAGATAAGATCATAGACATGCTTGAGAGCTATGAGAGCCCGTATCTCTCAACCCTTTATCCAGATATTGTCTTTGATGAAACTCACAGACTGATTCCTTTCGACTGGGGTGTATTTGCCTTTGTCTGGGACACAGAAAGCGGAATCGAAAAGCCATCATCTCTTATGGATCTGACAAAAGAAGAGTACAAGGACAAAGTCATCCTCATCGACCCGAGAACCAGCAGCGTCGGTACAGGATTGATGATGTGGACATATAACGCACTTGGTGAGAATTGGCTTGACTGGTGGAAGGCTATGGAAAAGAACGCTCTTACAATCGCTAGTGGTTGGTCCAGCGCCTATGGTCTCTTTACAGAGGGCGAGGCACCTATTGTCCTAAGTTATACCACAAGCCCTGTCTATCATGTCATGAACGAAGATACAACAAGATACCAGACTCTCGTATTTAGCGACGGCCACGAAGCGACAATCGAAGCCGTTGGAATAATAAAGGGAACAAAACACAGAGAGGAGGCAGAAGCTTTCATCGACTTCATCCTCACAGAGGGTCAGGTAAACCTTGCCGTTACAAACAGCATGTACCCATCTGTAAAAGATGCAGAAGTTCCAGATGCTTATTCCTGGGCTCCAATGCCTGACACACTTTTCACAGGAAGTGCAGATACTGCTTCTTCTCTTCTTGTAGATTGGACCGAAACTATTGCAAAATAAGTGTGTGAAAGAAAGAGACAAATTCTATTTTAAACTATCGCTTCCGGCACTGATCATTACTTTTTTGATCTTCCTGCTCCCTCTTTTCTCCGTATTGGGAAGAGCATTTATAAATGGGCCGGAGGCTGTAATAAACACATTTAGAGACGCCTACACATGGAGACTTCTTGCCTTCACTGTGTGGGAGTCTTTGTTATCTGCAGTCATCTCTGTAGGCCTTGCAATTCCTTTTTCCGTTTTCTTCTCCAAATACTCTTTCTTTGGAAGAAAAGCTATCCTTACAGCTTCAGACGTGGCATTCGCTCTCCCTGCGATTCTCTGCGTTTTGGGCTTTGTCATCTTCTACGGAAACAATGGAATACTGAACAACATTCTCGTTTCTCTCCACATTACAGAGGAGAAGATTAAATTTCTCTACTCATTTCCTTCAGTAATAATGGCGCATGTCTATTTGAACTTTCCCGTGGCGTTTTCTTTGATCACATCGGCTTTAGTTGGAATGGACGAAAAGGAGGAGATGGCCTCCAAACTTCTTGGAAAGAGTAATTTCTATACTTTTATCAAGATCACTATTCCTAAGGTGAAAGGCACAATAATCAGCGCTTTTATCTTGATCTTCCTTTTCTGTTTTCCTTCTTTCCTGATTGTCATGAGTCTGGGGGGAAGCCCTAAATACTATACTATTGAAGCTGAAATCTATAGACGTACATATACAGATGTAAACACAGTCTCATCTTCTTCCCTGGCTTTGTTTTCTTTTATCATAATGTCTCTCCTGCTTCTTGTTTCAGGATATGGCAGGGAGGAGAAGAAAGCATCCAGATCAAAGAGAATAATAAAGAAAGCGAGGGGATGGAAAAAACTGGAAGCCTTCGCTCTTTCATTGATGATCACCCTGTTCCTTGCCCCTCCTCTATTATCGATTATCTACAGGGCCTTCTTTACAAAGGACGGGACATTCACATTGAAGGCATGGCTGGATATAGCATCTTCCTCTCCTACAGGCGCCGATACTGGACTCAATGCAATATTCAATTCACTTCTTATTGCCTTAGTTTCTTCTTTCCTGGCTGTTTCTTTATCTACAGCCATCTCTATTTCCGCTGTAAGAAGAAAGAGCAGAATCATTCCTCTCCTGACGTCTCTTCCTATGGCTGCGGGTTCCGTTTCTCTGGGTCTAGGGTTTGCTTTCTTATCTACCCGTTTCCCTTATAAATACATCTATATCTCATATATTCTGGTAATACTAGCCCACTTGGTCGTAGTGATGCCATTTACAGTAAGAACTATTATGCCGGGGGCAAAGAGAATACCAGACACACTCACACTGGCATCAATGTGTCTCGGAAAGGGATGCTATTCCAGCTACAGAAAGGTTGAGAAGCCAATGCTTAAAAGCTACAGAAGACGTGCTTTCGCCTTTGCCTTCGCTCTCTCTTTGGGAGAAGTAAATGCAACCATGGCTCTTGCAGAGGGAAAAGTAACCACCCTTCCGATTCTTATTTATAAAATGATCAACCAATACAACTATCAGGGAGCATCTGCCCTGGCTATTATTCTCCTGACCACAGCCATAATAGTTTTTGCCATCGGAGAAAAGGAGGACAAGACAAATGTCATACCTGGAAATCAATGATCTAAAGAAAGATTATTCCGACTTTATTCTCTCTCTTTCTTTTTCTGTGGAAAAAGGAGAGCTTGTCACTATCCTCGGTCCAAGCGGTAGCGGCAAGTCTACACTATTATCGCTTATAAGTGGAATAGAGGGTTGTGACAGCGGGGAGATTAAAATAGATGGAAAAGACATAACAAAGCTTCCCATCTCCAAGCGTGGCATTTCCATGGTGTTCCAGGACTTTTCACTCTTTCCAGGACTAAATACAAAAAAGAATATTGAGTACGGGATGAAAGAGAAAAACAGCAGGAAAAGGGACCAAAAAACTGAAGAGTTGTTAAACACCATCGGTCTTCCTGGTTATGGAAAAAGAAAGGTTACCACACTCAGCGGCGGAGAGGCTCAACGTGTGGCCCTGGCCAGAGCCATTGCATCAGAGCCCGACATTCTCCTCCTTGACGAGCCGTTATCTGCATTGGACGCTCCCTTACGCAAGAAGCTCAGGGGAAGTATAAGGGCCATCCACGATGCTTTTTCAACAACAATGCTGTATGTGACTCATGACAGGGAGGAAGCCTTTGCCATCTCTGATAAGATTCTGATTATGAAAGATGGAAAAATAGAGGCATATGGCACCCCGGAGGAGTTATATCGTAATCCTCCCACTCTATTTGCTGCATTCTTTACAGGAGACGGCACTGCACTTCCTGCATCTCTTATTTATGGAGAAGGAGTGGATGGCAATGTATTTTTTAGGCCGGAAAGCGTTACCGTATCGGAAGAGAGCCTAGAAGGCGGATTATATCCAAATCACTTGGTTTTTAACAACGTGGAGGTACTTAGTGCCGAATACACCGGTCCCGGATATATGTTGGGTCTCTCTTTCAGAGGAATGCCCATGATCGCTTTTTCTCCTCTGAAACCCAAGAAAAGATACATTTCTCTCATGATTCTTATGGATAGTGTCAAGAAAATTAAGTCATAATTCGGGAAAATCGCGTTATTAGAGTAAGGAGGACAAAATGAAAAGATTTGTCTTATTACTCTTATTAGTCGTTGTTTTTGTTTTTTCTGCGTATTCGTCTTACTCGCCTTGGGCCCTGTTCGAACTGGGATGCAACACAATCTTCTACGACTCTACATCATGGCCTACTGTATCCTACGGCATAGAGGCGTCTCTGTTATCATTCTCTTTCAATAACTGGACAATAGCTTCTCCGGTGAAATTGGAGAGTGTAACGGCTTCTCTTCCCAAAAACGGTACTTTGACAATGGATCACACAAAAATAAAGTTGGGGCTTGGTGGCGGATATCAGAATAAGCTTCTATTTCTCTCTATGTATTTTTACCTGGGTTTTGTTGACTACAGGGATTTGGGGGGAGTAGGAAGAGAGTATGCACTCTCCCTTACTCCGGGCTTGATTCTTCAGGAGCACCTGGCCCTTCTTTTTCCGATTACGTATTCATTCTCAGAATACTATCCCTCTCTTAATTTCAAGATTGCATTGAAAATGGGAGGCAAGATATGAAGATAATACTGATCCTCTCTCTTCTCCTTTCTCTCTTCTCTTGTTCAAACCAAGTAATACCAGAAGAAAGAGAAATATATGTTGTTACAGTTGCCGACGACTTCTATAACTACAACGGAAACGGCAGGAAACTGGAGAATGTGGTCACAGACCAGGCCGCACTGATAATGCAGTTCCAGACAATGGGAGATATTCATATAAGAAGTTATGTCGCTCAGGATGGAAAACGATATACATCCTCCACTCCTTTCTATGTACCGGTAGATAAGAATAATAATGAATTGGATAGAAACGATCATGAAAACTTTAAGAGTTTTATGTATAAACCAAAAGATGGGGAGGTGGAAAGCGGATGGACGATTTATGACGTCATGGACTACTTGGGGTCATTAGTTTTGGGTGAAAATGATCTTCTTGTCTTCTCATACTCAGGCCACGGGGAGAAAAAAAACGGTTCATTAATGACCAATGCTTCTTCCTCCTCATCCAAATGGGATAGTCTAAGCCCGGAAGATTTATTAAGCCACATATCGACTCTGGGTGGAAAGAAGCTGATTATTCTCGACTCTTGTTACTCAGGTATATATATTCCGTCATCACCTCTTTCCACCTCAGATGTATTCTCAGAAGAGGAAAAAGAAGACAGGTGGCTGGGAAAAAGTTATCCAAAGGCCATGAAGGACGCTCTCTTTTCAAAAAAAGACAAGTATCCTTATTCTGATATTTGGATTCTGTCGTCTACAGGAAGAGGACAAGAGGCCTCTGACAGTCTAGATGGAGGGGATGGACCATATCAACTATCATACGGAGCATTTACATACTACCTGTTGAAGGCTATGGGATATGACACAGATAGAAATGAAGGGGTACAAAGAGAGGAAAGGCTTACTGTTTATGGTATTTATTCTTATGTAAGAAAACACTTTCCAGACTATGAAACACAAATCCAGACACCCCGAGTATCCAACGGAGGTCTGGACTTAGTTCTAAGATGATTACACTTCTTCTGGATTTAATAACTGAGTCCTGATGTAATCTTCGTAATTCTCGTCACGCCTTATCTTGAGAATCTTTCCATTAGTCTTAAGATACTCGGCGTGGCGCATCTTTCCATTATAATTGAATCCCATGGAAAAACCGTGTGCTCCTGTGTCGTGGATGACAAGGATATCGCCACTCTCGATTTCTGGCAGCATTCGGTCTATGGCGAACTTATCGTTGTTTTCACATAAAGATCCCGTAACGTCATACATGTGGTCATTAGCTTTGTCCTCTTTTCCCATCACTGTAATATGATGGTAGGAGCCATAGAGTGCAGGGCGCATTAAGTCAGCCATGCAGGCATCAAGTCCCACATAATCTTTATACTTCTTCGTAACATGACGTACACTGGAAACCAAAAAACCATAAGGTCCTGTTATTGCTCTTCCACATTCAAAAGTAATCTTCAGGGGCTTCATTCCCTTCTCTTCGATCAGCTCTTTATAAAGAGTATGGATTCTGTCTCCCAGCTCCTTCCACTCTATTCTCGAGTCTTCCGGGCGGTATGGGATTCCTACTCCACCTCCCATGTCGATGGCCTCAATCTCAACTCCACACTTCTCTTTTATTTCACCCACAAGAGTGAAAAGCATACGTGAAGTCTCTACAATGTAGTCACTGTTAAGTTCGTTTGATGCAACCATTGTATGGAGGTAAAAGTGTTTTACACCCTTTTCCTTGGCCTTTGTGTATGCAGAGAAAAGCTGATCCCTGGTAACGCCGTACTTTGCTTCAACAGGGTTACCGATAATGGCGTTCCCGGTTCTCTCCTTTCCAGGATTGAATCTGAAAGAAATAGTGTCGGGAAGAGAACCACATGCCCTCTCAACAGCTTCTATATGGGTTATATCGTCCAAATTCAGCACAGCATCAAGATCGTAGGCTACCTTGAACTCTTCGTCTGGAGTATCGTTACTGGTGAACATAATGTCCTTGCCCTGGATTCCTGCTTCCTTGGCCATATAGAGCTCAGGAAGAGAAGAGCAGTCTGCACCGAAGCCATGCTTTTTTAAAAGCTTAAGGATGTTGATGTTGGGCAATGCCTTTACTGCAAAGTAATTTGTGAAGGAAGGAGCCCAAGAAAAGGCTTCTTTCATCTCTTCTGCGTTTCTTTCAATTTCATCTCCGTCATAAATATTGAAGGGAGTGCCTACTTTATTTACAAGAGACACCATCTGTAATGTTGAAAGGGGTAGTTTTTTCTCAGTCATTTATATGCTCCACTATAGCTGACACTGCTTTTTCTATATCTTCTCTATGTCCATAGGATGAGACACGGACATAACCTTCTCCACTCTTACCAAAACCAGCTCCCGGGGTCACTACTACGTGAGCCTTCTCAAGAAGGAAATCGAAGAACTCCCAGCTTCCCATACCTCTAGGGGCCTTTGCCCAGACATAGGGGCTATTGACGCCGCCATAGCATACGAGACCAGCTTTTTCCAAGCCTTCCTTGATTATTCCGGCATTTTCCAAATAGTAATCGACAAGAGACTTGCATTCCTTTCTTCCCTCTTCAGAAAGAGCCATCAGACCACCAGATTGAGAAATATTAGAAGCTCCGTTAAAGTAGGTGCACTGTCTTCTGTTCCATAGTCTATGAATAGTTCCGGCTTCTGCGTTGTCCGCCTCCAAGCCAAATGGAACTACGGTCCAGCCAAGTCTTACTCCAGTGAAGCCTGCATTCTTACTGAAAGAGTTGATTTCAATGGCGACTTTCTCCGCTCCTTCCACTTCATAGATAGTATGTACATATCCTGGCGTGCGGATATAGTCACAGTATGCAGCATCATAAATGATTATGGCCTTCTCTCTTAAAGCGTAAGAAACAAACTTCTCCAGTTGTTCTTTTGTAGCCACAGCACCTGTAGGGTTATTCGGGAAACAAAGATAGATGAGATCTACATGTTCCTTAGGAGGCTCTGCGACAAAGCCGTTTTCTTCATTGGAAGGCATATATACCAAGTTCTTGTATTGGCCCGACTTTTCGTCATAGCCTTCACTTCTGCCGCCTGCAACGTTACTGTCTACATACACCGGGTATGCAGGATCCTGGACGGCGATAATTGAGTCGGCGCTGAAAATCTGCTGGATATTCGCAGCATCCGCCTTGGCTCCGTCGCTTACAAAAAACTCTTCAGCTTCCAAGGAAACACCATACTCTCTTTTATAAAAATCGCTGAGGGCCTTTCTGAGAGGAGTGTCACCCTGTTCGTCTCCATACCCTGTGTAAGTATTTCTATTTGAAAGGAGATCAATCTTATGGTGCATTGCCTTTGCTATTTCTGGAGTCAAGGCTTCCGTAGTATTTCCTATTCCAAGTCTCAGAACTTTTTCTCCAGGGTTCTTTTCCTGCCACTTCTTTGTTCGTCTGGCTACTTCTGGAAAAAGATATCCACCAGAAAGCTTAAGAAAATCTTCATTAACTTTAGCCATTAGATTCTACCCTCCTTCTTGTCTTCCATCATTCTGTCTATAACGCTGAAAAGGTGTGTCCTATGTTCTTCTTTCTCAAGTGTGCACAAAGGCAATCTGAAAATCTCTTTGCAGTAGCCGGCCTTGGCCATTGCGGTCTTAATAGGAATAGGGTTTGTCTCTACAAAGCAGACCTTGAAGAATTCACTGAACCAATCATTATACTTCTCAGCTGTTTCAAAATCTCCGTTGAGGGCTGCGTGTGTCATCTTCACCATTTCCGAAGGAAACAAATTGGATGCTACAGATATTACTCCGTCTCCACCCTTTCTAATAAGATCCAGTGTAAGATTATCGTCACCACTAAGGACGGAGAAATCATCTTCAGTTGTTCTTATTACACAAGACATCTGATCGATCGAGCCGCTTGCTTCCTTTACAGCCACAATATTCGGGCACTCTGCTTCAAGTCTCAAAAGTGTCTCAGTCTCCAAATTCACCCCTGTTCTTCCCTTGATGTTATAAAGAATACATGGAACAGAAACTGAGTCTGCAATAGCCTTAAAGTGCAGGTATAGTCCCTTTTGAGTAGGCTTATTGTAATAAGGGTTGACCAACAACACTGCATCGACTCCTGCATCCTGGGCATGCTGACTCAGCCTGATGGCCTCGTTTGTTGCGTTGGAGCCTGTTCCTGCGATTACAGGAACTCTACCTTTGGCGAATCTGATGGTCTGGGCGATGACCCTGTCGTGTTCCTCGTGGGAAAGTGTAGGTGACTCTCCTGTAGTTCCGCAAGGAACAAGACCATCTATTCCTGCAGAGATCTGTGCATCAACAAGTCTCTCAAGAGAGATATAATCTACTGTGTTGTACTCTGTAAAGGGAGTGATCATCGCTGTGAATACTCCCTTGAATGTATTCTTCATTTTATTCTCCAAATGTTTCGTTCAAGTAATCATCAAGGGTCAGGACACCCTTTCTTTCAGTTTCTGTTATCCATTCTGCAGCCATTACCGCTCCTAGGGCGAAGCCTGCACGGGAACGGGCTGTATGAGTGAGAGTGACGGTATCTGCATCGCTGTCGAGTATTACACTATGTACGCCTGGTGTCCTTCCTACTCTTAAGGATGATATCTGAAGACTCTCTTTCTCTATTTTCCCTTCAGAGTTCCCCAAGAGAATCTTATCTTTTCCTGGCATCGCCCCAAGAAGAGCCTCTGCAACCATCAAAGCAGTGCCTGATGGACTGTCTTTCTTCTCTGTATGATGTACTTCATATATAGAAGCATCATATCCGGAGACCTTTCCATATAGCTCTCCAGCCTTTCTGCATAGTTTAAGGAACAAAGCTACACCGATAGAGTAATTCCCACTGTACAACACTCTTATGTCTTTGCCTTCTCCGTACTCTTTGACTTCTTCTAGTCTATCAACCCAACCTGTGGTTCCAATAATTGCAGGAATAGAGAAGTCAATGTACCTCTTTATGTTATCCACTGCGTCATCGGGATTAGAGAAGTCTATTACAACATCGGCCTCCTTAAAAACAGGAGCTTCCAAAGTTTTATCAGTCACCCTTGCATCCAATGAAAAGGGGTCTACAACCCCTACCACATTGTGTCCTCTATTCTGTAGGACGGAATATAGCTCCCTTCCCATTTTGCCAAAACCAGTCAATACAACGTTCATGACACCAATATATCAGAAAGAAGGAGCCATTGTCCATATTCTAACATAATGTTATTATTATAACAAACATATAGATTGAATAGTGTAAAGAATAGAAAACTAATTCGAAACCAACTCGATCCACATAGGGCGGAATGAAGAAGACAGAGCCACATTCAAGCTGGAAATATGAGAAAAGGCTGTACCATAGAAAGGTATATGGCCTTTATCAAGGACAATGTCCGAAAGAATTTCCACAGCCGAAGTACCATAGCCTTTTCCTCTGTGTTCAAGTTTAGTGTCCACTCCTAACTGCCACATTAATGGGCTGTCGGAACTTGCTCCAGCGACGGAGACGATTTCCCCTTTTTCCATAATAGCCACTCCTATTTCATCCGGAGCGTCATCATCAAACGCAAAGGCCTCGGAAAAATCATCGTCTCTATATTGCTCTATCTCTTCTTTTTCAATAATTCTAAAAGATATATTCTCCGTCTCTTTATTACTCTTTTTGCTTTTTACAAAGAATGGATGGATCATCTCCACTTCTCTTCCATGCTGTGAAAGAAAGAGGATGATTTTTGATAGAAAAAATCCATCAAAAATCCAATCACCCTTTCTCTTTCCAACCATCTCCTTGATAGCTTCTACAGCCTCTTCCTTTCCTGTGGCCACTACCTTTCCGTTAAATACTGCTATCTTCAGAAATAAATCCGGATTGTCTCCAAAGAGCCTACGCCCCTCTTTCGGCACATAGATTGAGAAATGATTCTCATTGTCTAAGAGAAACGAAAGCAGCATGTTATAGTCTAAGGCAAGCTGAGCGGCTACGGCGTTGAAAGCATTATCCATCTACCAAATCCTTTCTATCTTTAATTCTCTGTATCTCGTCTCTGATAACGGCAGCCTTCTCAAACTGCAGATTCTCTGCATATTCCATCATCTGCTTCTCCAAGGTCTTTATGTACTTCTTTCTATCCCTTTCAACAAGAAGATTATAATTACCTTTAAGTATCTTTGCCTCTTCCTTTGCAATAACCTCGCTATCCTTGATTTCTCTCTCAAGAATATCTTCTATCTCTTTCTTTATGGTGGTAGGAGTAATGCCATGCTCCTTATTCCATGCCATCTGGACCTTTCGTCTATGCTCGGTCTCTTCAATGGCCTCCGACATAGCAGGACTCATTTTGTCGGCATACATAATGACCCTGCCGTCTGCATTTCTTGCAGCACGTCCAATAGTCTGAATAAGCGATGTGGCAGAACGCAAGAATCCTATTTTATCGGCATCGAGTATTGCAACCAGAGAAACTTCAGGCAGGTCCAAACCCTCTCTTAGAAGGTTTATACCAACCAATACATCATACTTTCCTTTTCTAAGGTCTCTAAGTATCTCCACTCTTTCAATTGTATCCACTTCACTATGGAGGTATTGTACCTTTAGTCCAAGACCCAAAAGATAGGAGGTCAGGTCCTCACTCATTTTCTTGGTGAGAGTAGTGACCAATACTCTCTCACCTTTGTCTATAGTCTTTCTTATCTCTCCATACAAGTCCTCCATCTGTCCCTCGGTGGGCTTGACGGTGATCTCAGGATCCAGGAGGCCTGTAGGTCTAATAAGTTGTTCAACAATCTGTATAGATTCTTCTTTTTCTTTTGGACCGGGAGTAGCGGAGACGTAGATTCTCTGCCCAACCTTTGAGTCGAACTCTTCATATTTCAGAGGTCTGTTGTCCAAAGCGGAAGGAAGACGGAAGCCATAGTTGACAAGGTTCATCTTTCTAGATCTGTCACCTTCATACATAGCCCCTATCTGAGGCAGGGTAACATGGCTTTCATCAATAAATGTCACAAAGTCATCGGGAAAATAATCCAAGAGAACCGCAGGTCTCTCTCCCGGTTTACGCCCGGTAAGAGGTCTTGAGTAGTTCTCGATGCCTGAGCAGTATCCTACTTCCTGAAGCATCTCCAAATCATATTCCACCCTGCTCTTTATTCTTTCAGCCTCTACATATTTTCCATTGGAAATAAAGTATTGATATCTTTCTTCCTTTTCGTCATCTATTGCTTTTATCGCTCTATCTATCTGGGTCTGAGGCATGACGAACTGCTTGGCAGGATAAAGCGTCACTGAGTCTACTCTCTCTCTCTTTTCCCCTGTAAGAGGATCAAACCATACTATGTCTGTTATAGTGTCCCAATCGAGAGTTATTCTAAAAGCCGTCTCCAGATATGCCGGATAGATTTCAATAATATCTCCTTTAGGTCTGAAAGTACCTCTCTCCAGAATTGCATCATTTCTCTCATAGAGCATTCTTAACAATTGGTCGAAGACTATTCTTCTATCAAATTCTTCACCCACACGAAATGTCCAAAGCATATCTCTAAGAGAAACAGGGTTACCCAAGCCATAGATACATGATACAGTCGCCACTACAATTACATCTCTTCTTTCCATCAGAGAAAAAGAAGCATGAAGTCTCAGTCTGTCGATTTCATCATTAATATCTACTTCTTTTTCTATATACAAGTCTTTACCCGGTACATAGGCTTCCGGTTGATAGAAATCATAAGTAGATACAAAGTATGTGACTGCATTTTCAGGAAAAAATGTTTTGAACTCTCTATAGAGCTGGGCGGAGAGAGTCTTGTTGTGACTGAGAATCAAGGTGGGCTTCTGAATCTTTTCAATAAGCTTCGCCATTGTGAAAGTCTTACCACTTCCTGTAACACCCTTCAGCGTCTGGGCCCTATCTCCTTCCAAGTAACCTTGATAGAGAGCATCTACAGCATCCCCCTGGTCTCCAGAAAGCTGAAAAGGGGCATGTACCACAAAGGGCTTCTCCACCCCCGATATATAGTCTGGATATCTCATCTCAGAATCCATCTTGTATTCTCCTCTGTCTGTTCAACAAGTTCTACACCTTTCAATTCCATTACTTCTCCATTTCTGACTACAGTCACATCCACCTTGTCTCCAGGAGAGGAAGCATAGAGGATGGCAAAGTAGTCGGTATATCCCTCCACTTTATTTCCGTTTATACCTATGACAACGTCCCCGCCTAAGTATATGACGGAGTTTCCATATTGTGCTTTTTCATTTCCACCCTTGATTCCACCTTTGTCAGCCATACCTGTAGGTACAACCTGGCTGACCAAAATGCCTTTGTCCACTGGAAGATTGCAATAAGAAACAATTTGGCTATTCAGTTCCACAGACAAGAAATCAAACCAGCCTCTTGAAACTTTTCCATCCTTGATTATCTCTTCGGCTATACTTCTCACGCTCTCTACTGGTAGGGCAAATGATATTCCCTGTGCAGAGCCACTAGTGGAGTATATGGATGAGACCAATCCTACCATTCGCCCTTTCGTATCTAGTAGAGGACCACCTGAGTTGCCGGGATTAATAAGGGCATCAGTCTGTATCATATTAGGAATAAGAGAAGCAGATGTACTTGTGCTCACCATTCTTTCTAATCCAGAAACCATACCCGATGTTAGAGACCAAGTGTAGCCATAAGGGTTGCCGATTGCCAAGAGAGTCTGCCCCACCGTCAAATCTGTTGATTTTCCAAGCTCCATAGGGACTAGGTTTTCTTTTTCCGTCTTGAGAATCGCAATATCTGAAAGAGAATCATAGCCTACAAGAGTGGCGCTTGAGGTGGTTTCATCAGAGAAGACAATAGAAAACTCTGTGCCTGATCCAACAACATGTTTATTCGTTACAATATAACCGTCACTGGTGAGGATCACTCCGCTTCCCTGACCAGAATCGGAAAGTGCACTTTCGGCGAGTATTTGTACAACGCTGTCTCTACATTTTTTATAGACTGCGATGTTCCTCATCTCATCAGGAGTATATGTCCAAGATCCATCTTTACTCTGAAAAAGAGGAATCAACTCTTCTCCATAGTAGACTTGATCCACAGGAATTCCCGCCATTTCCAATAGAGTATCGATTCCATCTTCCTCAACTACATCCTGCATCGCTTTTCTGAGGCTTTCTTTTTCCTTTTCTGCTTTCAAATATCCTGTCCATAGTCCTAGACCAAGAATTACAGCCACAGAAGCAGATGCAACGATGATGATGGTCAATATCTCTGAGAATGAAAAACGCTTCATGGGAGAAGGATACTATGGCACTTGGATTTGTTCAA
>CAMEXG010000040.1 GCA_945947045.1 uncultured Spirochaetales bacterium
TATGGCTTTTATAGCGAAGGTAAGCGTAGAGAGAGGAAGTTACTCTCATCTCTCGGTGGCGGTGCACTGTTGGACATCGGCATCTATAACCTGGGGATACCTGAGATGCTGGAAATGGAGAATCCCGAGATACTCAAATCCAAGGTGGTGATGAATGAGTACGGCACTGACAAGTGGAGTGAAACTACACTTAGGTATAACAAAAAGACTATTGTCACCACCCTGAATGCCATAGGTGAAGACATTGAAAGAGTCGCCGTCATTAAAGGAGAGAAAGGGAGGATATATATTCCCGACTTCCAGTACCTGACTTCATTTACTCTAGAGAAAGACGGCGAGAAAAAAGAGTACTCATCCCCCATTGAATACAACGGCTTCGAGTATGAAGTGAGACACTTTTCAGAGTGTGTCAAAAACAACCTTTCATCCTCTTTTATCTACACAAAAGAAAAGAGCATAGATATTGCAAATACTCTCTATAGAATAAGAAAACTATGGAACATGAAGTTTGATGGAGTTGACAATGACTGATAAAGCTAAAGAAATAATAGAATCGTTTAATCTCTCCCCACTTAATGGAGAAGGCGGATTCTTTCGTTTTTTGCATGAATTCGGAGAACATTCAGGCTCTATATATTACCTTGTCACCGAGGATTCTTTCTCACACCTACATGCCCTCACCGACGACGAGTTATGGTTTTTCTTGGATGGAGACGAAGCGGAGCAGATAATAATAGATGAAAACGGAGTAATAGAGAAAAGAGTATTAAACAAAGAAAACAGAGATAGTTTGGTTCCCAAAAATACATTTCAGGCTACACGAATAAAGAAATCGGAGTCGGGATATTCTCTTTTCTCTACAATAATGAGTCCCAAATATAGAGATGACATGTATATCTCTGGAAAAGACGACGAGAGAATAAAGAGTATAAAGGAAGTGGAAGATTTAATATGAAGCGAGTTTTAGTTACAGGTGGCAGATCGAACTTAGGAGAAGCCATAAGAAATAAATTTGAGAGAGAAGGATATGAAGTCTGGTATACAGTATCGGATGAAGGCAAAGTTGATTCAGATAAGGCGATTGCAGTTGACTTAAGAAGTGAAGATGAGATCAAAAGAGCCTTTTCTTTTCTCGAAAGCTTAGATGTACTCATTAACAACGCGGGAGTTTTTACAGAAGGAAAACAAGATGATCTTCCCCTTTCTTCCTTTGAAGAAGTGTTCTCTTTGAATGTAAAAGGACTATTTCTTGTAACAAGAGAACTGCTTCCTCTTTTAAAAAAGAGCGACGGAGCTATTGTAAATATTTCCAGCATGAATGCCCTTCACCCAGGCTTCGGCACCACCGCCCACTACGACGCATCAAAGGGGGCGGTCTCAGCTTACACCAGGTCTCTTGCAGCAGAGACGGGACTGAGAGTAAACGCCGTGGCTCCAGGTCTCATTAAAAGAGACGCCTTGGTGGGAAGCGAGTTAGAAGAATACTGGAAAAGCCACAGTGTAAAGAAAGCCATGATGGAGAGAGAAGAAATAGCAGACACTGTCTATTTCCTCGCTCTATCAAGAGGAATATATGGAGAGACAATCCTTGTAGATAACGGGTTTACCCTCTGTTAGTTTAAATCAAGTACAAGAGATACAGGACAATGATCGGAGCCAAATACATCTGTGTGTATATTGGCTTCTTTTACTTTGTCTTTCAGGTCTTCAGAGACAATAAAGTAATCGATACGCCAACCAGTATTCTTTTCTCTTGCCTTGAAGCGATATGACCACCAGGAGTAGATGTCTTTCTCGTTCGGATGAAGAAGGCGGAAAGTATCGATAAAACCCGACTCCAATAGTTTTGTCATCTTGTCTCTTTCTTCATCTGTAAATCCTGCATTCATACGGTTTGTCTTCGGGTTCTTTAAATCTATCTCATTATGAGCAACATTAAGGTCTCCGCAGTAGACGACGCTCTTCTTTTCTTTAAGGGACACAAGATATGATCTGAAATCATCTTCCCACTTCATTCTATACTCCAGTCTCTTCAGTCCATCCTGAGAGTTTGGAATATAAGCGTCCACCATATAGAAGTGGTCATACTCCAGAGTAATAACCCGTCCCTCTTTATCGTGATCCTCTATTCCAATTCCATAAGTGACACTCAATGGTTCATGCTTTGTAAATATAGCTGTTCCACTGTATCCCTTCTTTTCTGCATAATTCCAATAACTCTTATATCCGGGAAAAGATAAATCTATCTGCCCCTCTTGAAGCTTAGTCTCCTGAAGACAGAAAAAATCTGCATCGAAGGATGAGAATATGTCTACAAAATTCTTCCCCATCACTGCCCTAAGTCCATTAACATTCCACGATACAAACTTCATTTCACCCTCCGGATTGAGTATACATAATAAAGACTCTTTTTCTCAACGGAGCGTTTGGTGATTTATCTCAACGTAAGTGTAATTATTAGTCATGGACAAAAGCTTTAAACTAATCGATATTGAAAAATGGAAAAGGCGAGAAATCTTTTATTACTTTTCTCGTATCGCACCCACTACATATTCTGTTACAGCAAGCCTCGATATAACAAGAATGATGAAAGCCTTGAAAGAGCATAATCTCAAGTTTTTCCCCTCCTATCTTTGGCTATCTACCACTATTATAAACAAGCACCAAGAGTTTAAAGTGGCCATAAAAGATGGTAAGGTTGGACATTACGACACATTGACTCCCTTTTATCCTACATTCCATGACGACGACAAGACGATATCTATGCTTTGGACAAAATACTCATCATCCCTATTTGAGTTTCATGAAGCATATTTGGAGAACAAAAAGTTATATGGAGAGAACAAAGGATTCTTGGGACTACATGGAGCTACTCCTCCAGAGAATGCATATACTATCTCTGTCTTGCCCTGGCTCTCATTCTCTTCTTTTTCTCTTACATCCTCTTCTCCCAACCCATACTTCTTCCCTTCCATTGAAGGAGGTCAGTTTATTAGGGATGGAGAAAAGTTAGTATTCCCTCTTTCCATCACTTCCCATCATGCTACTACTGACGGCTATCATGTGGCAGAGTTTTATAGGGAATTCCAAGAAATGGCCGATAACTTCTCACTTTTTCTTTCCTAGTCTTGCATGAAAGTCAAAAGGCAGATAGATTTTCTGTGGAGGCTAAAATGGGAAATATCATCTGGATAATCATTAGCGTGATTCTCGTCATTTTCATCGCTCTTTCTATTTTTTCAATGGCAACAGGGAAAAAGAGAAATGAGAGCCTGGAAGAGAAGTATAACAATATTTTCGCTCCATTAATGGAAAGAGTAAGAGAAAAGAACCTGATGGGAGACGACAGCCTAGTTGTAAAGATTCTTACAGACAAGGAAGATGGAGTTCTTGCCGTGAGAGATGATAATAAAAAACTCTGTGCCGTAGCTTATAGTGACGAAACACTTATTTTCCCTTTCTCCGATTATAAGTCATGCATCCTCGATACCGAGGGAAAGATTATCCTTAACCTTTCCCTTGTTGGTAAAACTTATTCAATCACTATCTCCAGCGGTAAGTTTAAGAACACTAGTATAGTTGGGAAGCAGCTTCTTTCAATGGCTAATAAGATGAAGAACTTTCTTGACGAGATGATAGACGAGGTTTAACTATGGCATTCGATTATAAGAAAGAATATAAAGAGTTTTATCTTCCCCCGAAGAAACCTGTCATAGTCACCATTCCTAAGATGAACTACATTGCTGTCAGGGGAAAGGGAGACCCAAACGAGGAAGATGGAGAGTACAAGAGAGCTATGTCTCTTTTATACCCGATCGCTTATACCTTGAAGATGAGTCCAAGAAGTGGAAAAGAGACAGAAGGTTACTTTGAGTATGTGGTCCCTCCTCTAGAAGGCCTATGGTGGCAGGAAGGGATAGAAGGCTTTGATTTGAAGAGAAAGAATCTATTTAACTGGATCAGCCTTATCCGTCTCCCTGAATTCTTCAGTGAGAGTGATGTTGACTGGGCAAAAAAAGAGGTAAAGCGAAAAAAGAACTTGGATGCCTCTTCTCTAGAGTTCTTCACATATGATGAAGGATTGTGTGTCCAGATGATGCATATCGGTCCTTTCGATAACGAGGGAGAGAGCGTAAAGCTAATGGATGAGTTTATTAACAAAGAGGGTTTCGAGAATGATTTCTCTCCCCTCCGACTTCACCACGAAATATATCTTTCAGACTTCAGAAGAACAGAGGAGTCTAAACTAAAGACTGTAATAAGGCACCCAATTAAGAAGCGATAAGTAATGGCCACAACCGTGGCCATTATTCATCTCTTAAGTAGTAATACTGCAAAGTCATTGACATTGGTTCCAGTAGGACCTGTCATTACAAGGCCTCCCGATGCCTTTAGCGCATTATATGCATCGTTGTCAAATAAGACTTTGTCAATGTCGATACCCTGCTTCTCTAGAGTCGAAAGAGTATCTGTATCAACATAACCCCCTGCTGCATCCGTCGGTCCGTCTGTTCCGTCAGAGCCTACGCTGAATATTGCAGCGTTTTCAACTTTGGAAAGAATCGGAGCCGAAGCCAAAGCAAACTCTTGGTTTCTTCCACCCTTTCCTTTTCCTGTAAGTTTTACTACAGTCTCTCCTCCGCAGATAAAAGCAAGGCTCTCCTTTGACGAACTGTATGTCTCTGCAATATTTGCCATAAATACACCGGCTTCCCTAGCGATACAAGATAGAGAAGAAGTAAGGACAAATGGCTTGTAGCCTAGTTTTTCTGAAGTAATGAATGCAGATTTACAGAGTTCCTTTACACTTCCTGTAACATATGTCTCTGTATTATCCAGGGACTTTGGAGTCTCTTTCTCCAAGAGTTCCTTCATAAAAGGAGTAAGCGAGAGGTTATATTTCTCTGCAATAGCCACAGCTTCTTCTTTTGTACTCTTATCTGGATAAGCAGGGCCTGAAGCGATCATATCCAATGGGTCTCCGATGATATCGGAAAGAACGATTGAGAATACTCTGGCTGGTTTACAAAGAAGCGCAAACTTACCGCCCTTTACGGCACTCATTCTCTTTCTGATAGTATTCATCTCTGTTATGGATGCACCTGAAGCAAGGAGTTCTGAAGTAAGCTTCTCCATATCTTCCGTAGGGATCAATGGCTTCTCAAAAAGAGCTGATCCACCACCTGAGACAAGAAATAGGACCATATCGCTACTAGTGAGGTTACTTACAGCATTAATAGCTTCTTCTGTGCCTCTATATGAGTTTTCATCAGGAACAGGGTGTCCTGCTTCTACGATTTTCAAGTTGCCGATAGCTCCCTTGCTATGATCGTACTTTGTGACGACAACGCCGCCCTCTATTCTATCCCCCAATTCCTTGTAGGCTGCAGAAGCCATCTGCCATCCTGCTTTTCCTACCGATACCAACACTATCTTTCCCTTTACTTCAGGGAATTTTTCCAAGGCTTTTTTTACGGCATTGTCGGGAAGGGATGATTCAATGGCGTTCTTTATTATGATATCTGCATCTTTTCTTAGAGTTTCCAGCATTTTTATCTTCCTTTTGTTTTAGCATAAATAGAAAGGGAGAGTTATTCCAGCAAAAAACTCCATTTTGCCAAAGCTCTCCCCTATTATTATTCTTCGACGATTACAGAGACACCGTCAGGTATCATCGTGACACTGGCCTTTTTGTTTCCGAGAATCTCTTCTGCCTTTGCTAGAGCCTCTTCAAGGGAATGGGCAGGAACCATATGTAGATCTTCTACAATGTTATCCGGAGCCTGTGAAACATAAACCACCTTTGCCTTCATCAAGATTCTAAGGAATATCTGAGTCTGCCACTGATCAGGAACAGTTTCATTTCTTCCTCGGGATAAGAATAGATCCATGGTCTTATATATATCTTTCTCATCAGCCATCTGATGGTAGAAAGCATCTCCACCTATTCCGTCGTTGGATGCAGCAAGCATAATGATTACGCCGCCTTCATTGACAGTAGCCTCTGCCGCAGTCATTCCCTTCACTGCCTGATAGATATTCTGGTCAAGAGGGTATCCGCCATTTGTAGATATTACGATATCAGCCTTCTTTGACTTTACTCTACAGAGAGAGGAGAGGAATCTGCATCCCTCTTTATGAGCCTCCTCCATATCGCCGGCAACAGCAAAGATGGGCTTTTTCTCACTGTCGATTACAACATTGAGGATAAATGCCAGCTTTGCCTTCCTTGCTGCCCATACCATGTCTTTATGAATAGGGTTGCCTTCAAGAATACCGGTTCTTGAGTGAGGATCCGCAATAAACTCGGAGCAGTGGTTTGCAAGAACCGTGGTCCGGGAAGCTACGCCTGGAAGAATAGACTTTCTGCTTCCTGAGAAGCCAGCGAAGAAGTGAGGCTCGATAAAACCTTCTGCAACCACAAGGTCGGCATCAGTTACAAGCTTATTTACAAGTAGCTCTCCACCGGAAGGAAGAATACCAAGATATGTCATCTCCGACTCACTTGCCTTATGGATGACAATTCTCTCTTTCTCTACAATCTCTTCACCGAATTTGTTAACCAATTCTTCTCTAGTGGTCTCTCTATGGCAGCCAGTGGAAATAAGAAGGGTAATATCCGCATCCTTGTTACCCTTTCTAATCTCCCTCAGCATTGGAGGGACAATAACCTTGCTTGGAACAGGGCGGGTGTGGTCTGAGCAGATCAACACAACTTTATTCTTACCCTTTGATAGTTCAGATAGAGGCTCTGAACCGATTGGAGAAGAAAGTGCGTCTTCAACAAGTTCCTCAGGTGTCTTTTCAGCTTTATAGTGATGAAGATCACTGACAAGCACCCCTTGTACTCTTTCCTCCTCTATATCAAGCGGCAGTCTGGTTTTTCCATAAGGGAATTCAATATGCATAACCCCTCCTTAGATATAACGTTCTCTCAGGAACTTTATAGTGCGTTCTGCAGCTGTAACAGGATCCGGAATAGGGAAACACTCTACACTGCACCAATCTTTATAATTCATTTTACCAAGAGCAGAGAAAATGTCATCCCAATCCATATGGCCGTCGCCGCAGCTAAGACGGTTGGTATCGGCAAAATGGACATATTTGACCATCTCTTTGTTTCTTATGAGAGTCTCTCCGATATGGGCATCCTCAATATTCATATGGAATACATCTGGCATGAGGGCAAAGTTCTTCTTGTTCATTTTTCTTACAAGCTCTGCACCCTGGTCCACAGAGTTGATGTAGTCGATTTCATATCTGTTGACCGGCTCGAGAATAATAGTGACTCCACGCTTCTCGGCATAGTCCGCCACTTTTCCCATCAAGTCTAAAAAGAGACCTTCAGCTTCATTTTTATCTCTCTTTCCGATGCTTCCCCTGACTCTTCCCACGTTCACAAGTCCACCGAACTCTGAAGCAAGATCCACAAAGCCAGTAAAACTCTTCCAGAGTTCTTCTCTTCTCTCTTTATCTGGGTCTGTAAACATCAAGCCACGGGCGGCGAAAACCTGCCCTGTGGAAATAGCGGATATTTCAAGACTATTCTTTTTCAGTATGGATCTCAATTCGTCGTGAGTAATTTCATCGCTTTCCTTAAGGGCGAGTTCCATTCCATCATAGCCAAGGCGATGAATAATCTCTGCGCTCTTTTCAATTCCCCTAAATACAGCAAATGCACTTGGAAGGGCGTTTTCAGAGGCTACTACTACAGCTAATTTCATTGTTTTCCTCTTATAAAAAAACTGAGACAGCACCCCCTGTCGGAGTACTGTCCCGGATAGATTACATTTCTTTGATGCCTGATAGATCGCCAGTCTCTGCAGCAAGAAGAACTGGAGCCATATACTCGTCCACATCATCTGCTGTCATAGGAACAGGCATGTTCTGAAGCTTCATCTTCAAGTCTGGATCCTTAGCAGCTGTGATTGCTCTGACGAAGTGTACATCGTGCTTATAGCCAGGGATGTCTGTAAGCTTTGTAGGAGCATTGATGCTCTTAGCAAACTCGATCATTGCTTCTGATACTGCTTCTGCTAGTTCTCTTCCTTCCAAAGTATCCATATCTTTTCTTCCAAATCCACGGGAAGCGAAGATAGAGCCTACAACCTTAAGCTGTGGCTGGATAGCCTTTGAATAGAATACAGCATAGTACGGGTTCATAATACCACAAGCTGTTCCATGGCCAACGATGTCTACAAGAGAGAATGATGTGAGGTGAGCTCCACTTGTTCCACCTACCATGATTGCATATCCACCAAGGTCTGTTGCAAGACCAATTGCTTCTCTTGCCTTTGTATCTTTTGGATTCTCGATAATCTTTCCAGCCCAATCTACAACGAGAGATACTGCTGTCTCACAGAGTTCCTTTGCCATATCGTACTTGTCACCCTTAGCACCGCAGAATACTTCGAAAGTATGTGCAATTGCATCGAGAGCACCGTCGATTGTAACTCTTACCGGCATTGAGCATGTGACTTCATAGTCAAAGAGGGATGTTGCAGGAACAATTGCAGGGTCTACAATAAGTTTCTTCTGACCTACAACTGGATCTGTGATATTTGAGTACTTTGTAAGATGAGCACCTGAGGATGCAGATGTTTCAACAGCAACGACTGGAACAAGTGTAGCACCTGTCTTAGCCAATTCATCTGTAATCTTTCCTGTACCGAAGTAGTAGTCGATTTCAGGAGTTACCTTTGAGCCGAGTGTTGCAAGTACGGAAGCAGCCTTACAAGCATCGATTGTAGAACCACCACCGATAGCGATGATTGCAGAAGGCTTGTACTGAAGGACATATGTTGTGATTCTGTATACGTCTTCTCTCGGAGCGTTGGGCTTAGCGTCTGGGCATACAGCACCGCCGGCAACTTCAACGCCATTCTTTTCAAGGGAAGCGAGGACTCTGTCTGCAACAGGCTTCATATATGTCATGTTGGAAACAACAAGAACCTTTCCATTATCTCCTGCATAGCCCTTGGCAATTACACCTACTTTATCAAGGCAGCCAAGTCCACAGACATAGCTGTCACCTTTCCAAGCTTTCAAAAGATCATAAGCTTTCTTAAAGTTATCCATTTCTTACTCCTTATTTGATCAGAGCCTTAGCTCTTTCAACAATGTTTTCTTTACTGATTCCATACTTGGCCAAGAGGTCGATGTATGGACCTGTTTCTCCAAACTTATCTTCAAATGCAATGTTGTCGACCTTTGCATTGAGACCACGTCTGAATGCAACTTCTGCCAAGGAAGAAGCAAAACCACCAGCGAGGAGGTGCTCTTCTACTGTCAAAAGTCTACCTGTCTTTTCAGCTGATGCAAAGAGGGTCTCAGCGTCCAGAGGCTTAATGAAAGGTACGGAGAACACTTCAGCTTCGATACCTACTTTGCTCAACTCCTCCGCCGCCTCCATTGCATAGGAAGCTGTAATACCGTTTGCAGCAATAGTAATGTCCTTACCATCTCTCATCTTGATAGCTTTTCCAGCCATGAAAGTATCTCTGTCTGTATCGATGTCAGGCATAGCGTTTCTGTTAAGTCTGATATATACAGGGTTCTTTCTTGTAAGAGCATAATCAAGTGCAAGTTCAGCCTGATGTGCATCAGAAGGAACAATTACTTCCATGTTCGGAAGGGAACGGAAGATGGCGATATCTTCAATCGCCTGATGGCTTGCTCCGTCGAAAGAGTCGGAAAGTCCGCCATAAGCACCTGCGATTACACAAGGAAGGGAGTTATAGCACATATCATTTCTGATCTGGTCTGTACTCTTGAGGCTCAAGAAGATTGCAAATGCGTTGATTACAGGATGATAACCGCAAGTCGATAGACCAGCTGCAACACCTGCAAGGTTTCCTTCTGCAACACCTACGTTAAAGAATCTCTCAGGAAATGCCTTGCCAAACAACGCACTCTTTGTAGAGGAAGAAACGTCTGCATCCAGAACAACCATTTCAGGATGATCTTTTCCAATTGCAGCCATGTGCTTTCCGAAAGCTTCTCTCATTGCCATGCTCATAGTCTTGCCTCCTTTTCTTCTTTATCTTTTCTAAGCTGCTTTATTCCGACTTCATAGTGTTCGTCATCAATCACTGCACCGTGCCATGTGTTCTTTCCTTCTGAGAAGTCGACACCCTTACCCTTGATTGTGTCGTAGATTACACACTTTGGAACATTTGGAGTTGAATCCAGCCATTCGAAAGACTTCAAGATATCCGCGGTATTGTTTCCATCGTACTTTTCATCGTTGACAAGCCAACCGAATGCTTCCAGCTTCTCCTTCAAAGGTTCGAGAGGCATGATTTCATCCTCTGTTCCGTCAAGCTGGACTTTGTTGTAGTCGACAAGAAGAACGAGATTCTCTACTTTTTCTTTTGCAGCGAACATCAATGCTTCCCAGCTCTGTCCTTCGTTAAGACAGCCTTCACCTGTCATGACATATGTCTTGTAGTTCTTTCCGCTGAGTTTGGAAGCAAGTGCCATACCAACTGCAACGCTGATTCCATGTCCAAGAGCTCCTGTAGACATATCCACTCCAGGGATCTTGTTCATAGCAGGGTGTCCCTGAAGATAGGAACCAAGCTTTCTAAAGGAATGTACATCTTCCTGAGGGAAGAAACCTCTTGCTGCAAGAACAGTATAAAGGTTTACGGAAGCATGTCCCTTACTGAGGACAAATCTATCTCTGTCTTCCCATCTTGGATTCTTCGGATCGATATTGAGTCTATCGAAGTAAAGACAAGTTGTTAATTCCGCACTGGAAGCAGATCCACCCCAGTGTCCTGTTCCACGTTCATGAAGAACAGTGAACATGTTCTCTCTAAAAGCTGCTGCCATGAAGGCCAGTTCATCAGCACTGTATCTTCTTTTGCCAGCATCAGCCAACAATTCATTTAATTTGTCACTCATGGGCACTCTCCTTTTGTATATTGTATACAATTTTTACCATAGCATTTTGCCTCTGTCAATCTATTAATTAATCTATAGACAACTTTTTTTGTTATTTTCTTCACATATCTTTATGGCATCTACCACTTTATCTCTTATATCTTATATATTTCTCATCTTTTTCACTCTATTTTGAAATTGTATACAGCTTTAATTCTTCGAAAACGCTTTATTTTAATTGTGCTTTGTATACAATTTTCTTGACAACCCAACACCTCGGTGTTAAGTTATAATAATGAAGTTAGTATCTAAGAGTTTGGCTGATCAAGTTTATGATTTAGTTAAGGAAGAAATATTATCAGGTAAGATTCCTTGTGGAAGTAAGATAAGTGAAGATAGTCTCGCGACTCAGTTCGGTGTTTCCCGTACACCTATCAGAGAAGCCTTAAAAAGACTCAGCACCTATGGTTTGGTTCAAATGGAACCACGCTCACACTCCTCTGTAATAAGTCTAAGCAAAAAAGAGTCTGATGATATCGCTGTGTTTAGAATATACTTGGAGAACTTCGCCATCGATCATATAAATGAAGAGAGTTTCAAAAACAACCTTGAATCTATATGTCGTTATGCTTCTGATTGCCAGTATGCCCTGGCCATAGGAAACAGAGCGAAAGCCTTCGAATTGGATTCCCTATTCCATCTTTCTCTTGTAGGTGTTTCAGATAACAGTGCAATGATAGATGTATATGAAAGACTGGATGCAAAGATTCAGCTTTTGCGTATTGAGCAGAATGAGAATAATGAAGAATTATCTTCTTATTTGTCACAACACATGCAATTAATAGAGCTATTAAAAAGTGGAAAAAAAGAAGAAGCAAAGAGTCTCATGTATGAGCATATCATGCATAATAGAAATAAGGAGTAGAATATGGGTAGCATTATCGGATACATTCTTCTTTTCATTATGCTGGCTTTCACACTTTTTAATATTTATGCCACGGCGACAAAGAAAAAGAGAGATCAGGCAAATGAAATAAAATACAATGCACTCTTCGCCCCCATAGATAATGAAATACTTAAGCTGGGCAAGGATTGGAAAGGCAGCCCTACTATGCGTCTTATTACAGAGAAAGAAGAAGGCATAGTATGTGTCAGGGATGATGGGAGAAAGAGAGCTGTAATAGCCTGGGACGGAGACTTAAGAACGTTTAGATTTAACGAGTTTGGTGGAGCAGAACTAGTTGATGACGAAAGTGGCATCAAAATCTTGGTTCATTTAAGAGATGAAACACTTACTCTCCAGGCCTCCACTGGAAAGTTTAAGAAAAAGAGCTTCATTGTTAAGTCTATTACAGAAATGGCTAAAGGTTTTGTTGAGTTCTTGAATAAAATAAATGAGATGGAAAGCAAAACAACAGAGAAAGAGAAAGAATAGAAAGTCTCCTCCTGGTAAGCAAAGATTTGGGTGACCACACAAGGGACACCCTATTTTTTCATCCAATACTATTTCTATACCTCTCCATACAAATCTTTCTTACTTCAGGAGTCGCTCTGAATTCATCAAGCACACTTTCGAAAGAACAATTATAACGCTTAGAAAGAGATAATGCCAACTCATAAGTATTATCGATGCAACCTTCTATTCTAGATTTCTCTTTCTCTTCATTTATCTTTTGCTGATAGATTGAAACCATATCATTTTCCTCCTCATCTAATTCTTCAACTTCAATATCAATATGCATATACTGAAAGACAATTCTCGCTCCTTGTTTTGAAACCTTTTCCCCTACTATCCAAGGACACTTCTCAATTATCTCCTCCATGGTCAACTCGTTCAGAGCACCAGAAACATATGCAAATACGGTTCGAAGCTCAGTTCGAAAACTATACTTCTCTTGATTGTAAATGTATTCCACAAGGTTGAATACAGCAAGTAGAAGCTTCAGCATATATTCACCAAATACTTTTATAAATGGAGAACTGACTAAAGACGAAAGTGTGGTTGGATTAGGAAAAGGTTTCTTATCCCAATTACAAACCAGAGTGAGAGTAGGAATAAACTTCTTTGCTGCCAATGAGTTTAACGACAAGGAATCATACATTGAGACTCGAATGGGCATATTCTTGTCATATCTACTTTGATCCTCTATACAAATAAGGCACTGATTGCCTTTTTTATCCGTGACATTCTTAGCTACATCTCGGATAAGCTCTTTTGTAATACAGATACGTGTGTTATCTTCCACAATCTCATCATTCATTTCATAAGTCGTATCTGCATCACTAAGCATATCCGGTGTGATAATCATCTTATCGTTGAATATTCCAGATACAAAATCTGAGAATATCTCTGAACGTTTCAGATATTCCTTTACGAGGTTATTGTGAATCTTGGGTTTAGTTTTCTTACCCTTTTTCACTTTCGACGATTCCTGCCCGCTTCTGACAAGAGGCAACGAGGGTTGCTTGTTTTTTGACATAGAGCCTACCCCTCCTTTTCTTATTGGAGAGTAAGACACCTCCTACGAGATATCTCAGGGAGGCATAGGCGTTAGGATTTCAATTTTTTAACTAATCGGCCTAGAG
>CAMEXG010000041.1 GCA_945947045.1 uncultured Spirochaetales bacterium
AAATAAAAAATGGAGACCTTTCAGTCTCCAATTACAAACTAGGACAATATTAGAAGTCGAAGTCGTTGTCCACAGATCCTGAGGCAGAGAATTCTTCGGCGGAAGCGATTTCGTTGGATTCGTCTTCGTTGAAGATAAACTCTTCTGTTCCCAGTCCTTCCATAGACTTGTCGATGGAAGAAGCAATCTGAGCGGCACTCTCTCCTATCCTGTCGATAAGATCCTGAAGCTCTTCATTATGGATCTCCACAAGAGAAAGCCTCTGCTTCAGCTCATCAATCTCTGCGTTTAGTGTTTTTACTGCACTTGACGCCCTTTTGAGTCTTGCTGCTATGAGTTCGCTTTTTTTGATGCCCTCCATCGTTCTCCTCCTTAAGCCAATACCTCTTTGACAGTCTTGACGAGAGCTGAGAATGCAGCCTTGTCTTCGACAGCCATGTTGGAAAGTGCCTTTCTGTTCAGTGTGATGTTTGCAAGCTTGAGGCCGTGCATAAACTGGGAGTAGTTAAGACCCTCAGCCTGTACAGCTGCGTTGATTCTTGCAATCCAGAGCTTTCTGAAGTCACGCTTCTTTTCCTTTCTGCCACGATATGCATACTGACCTGCTTTTGCTACAGCATCTTTTGCGATACGTGTGTTGGTGCTTCTGCGGCCATAGTAACCTTTGGCCTGCTCGAGAATCTTCTTTCTTCTGTCCTTTCTTTTGGTTCCGTCAACTGCTCTTGGCATAATCTCTCCTCCTTAATTAAGCATAAGGGAGCATTTCTTTTGCTCTCTTTGCTTCACAATCGGCAAGAACTCCTGCGTGTCTGAGGTTCATCTTCCTCTTGGAGCTCTTCTTGGTGAGAATATGGCGTGATCCCTGCTTTTTAATCATGACCTTGCCAGTTCCGGTGACCTTGTAGCGCTTTGCAGCACTCTTTCTTGTTTTCATCTTAGGCATTTTATTTGCCCTCCTTTCGCGTCGCCAGGAACAAGAACCCTGGAAACTGCGTTATGTCATTCCCATACGGGAGTGATTTCACTCTTTATCTTGAGCCTGAGGCTTTTGCTCCTGCGCTCTCTGAGCCTTTGGTTTCGAGCTCTTTGCAGGGGATAGCATCATACTCATCATTTTACCTTCCATGAAGGCGCTCTTGTCAAGGTTGAAGGCACATCCCATGTCGCTGAGCTTTACAAGTATTGTATCCAACACTTCTTTTCCAAGCTCAGGGTGAGTCATTGTCCTTCCCTTGAATCTAATGGAGACTTTTACTTTGTTTCCTTCCCCGAGGAATTCAGAAATCGCCTTGCTCTTAGTGTTGATGTCATTGTCTGCAATCTTTGACTGCATTCTGACTTCCTTAAGCTTGGTGACAGTCTGGTTCTTCTTGGCTTCCTTCTGCTTCTTCTCCATCTCGTATCTATATTTGCCGAAGTCGAGAATCTTGCATACAGGTGGATTAGCCATTGGAGATACCTCCACCAAATCTAGTCCGGCCTCCTCAGCCAGTCTGAACGCATCATAAGTGTTCATCACGCCTTTCTGTTCGCCGTTTTCATCGATCAGAAATACTTCTCTGCTTCTGATCTGGCGGTTGATTCTCAAATCTTTTGTAGCCATTAAACTCCTTTAGGCAAAATGCTGATATTCGATAAAGTTTCTTTTGTACATAGGTACTGGAAAAGAATATCACCAACAATTAGATGGTGTCAAATGAGTTATATGGCATAAATGATATGATAGGTACATTTTTTATATAAATTAAGAGGTTTTCTCCTTTTTCGTGATGTGGAGTCGAATCTCTGTATCAGAAACCAAGAGCCTGCAATGATCAGCTTTGTTCCAATTGAAGTGAAAACTAAGACTTGAGAAGAAAGAATCATTATGCAACTCTCTTTGACTGGTTTCTTTGGTAGACACCCACTTCCTCCACCGTATAAACCTTTTGACTATGGGGACAAAAGACAAGTCTTTTCGGTGAGATTAAAAAAGGCTCCCGAAGGAGCCTAGGATAGAGAGGGACGCCATCAGTCGAGAGCGTGTCCAGCTGAACCAAGAACATCGATGTTTTTGTGCATATACATCTTCTTGAGAGCTTCTCTAGCTGGGCCGAGGTACTTTCTTGGGTCGAATTCGCTTGGCTTCTCAGCAAGAACCTTGCGGATTGTTCCTGTCATTGCAAGTCTACCATCGGAGTCGATGTTGATCTTACATACAGCAGAAGCAGCAGCCTTTCTCAATTGATCTTCAGGGATACCTACGCTGTCCTTAAGCTTTCCGCCGAACTCGTTGATCATCTTTACATATTCCTGAGGAACAGAAGAAGAACCGTGGAGAACGATTGGGAAACCAGGAAGTCTCTTCTCGACTTCAGCCAGGATATCGAATCTCAACTCTGGTGGAACAAGAATGCCTTCAGCGTTTCTTGTACACTGTTCCGGTGTGAACTTATAAGCACCGTGGCTTGTTCCGACGCTGATTGCAAGTGAGTCTACACCTGTCTTGGAAACGAAGTCCTCGACTTCTTCAGGCTTTGTGTAGTGGGAAACTGCCGAGCTTACTTCATCTTCGATACCTGCAAGAACTCCGAGTTCTCCTTCAACTGTTACGTCATACTGATGAGCATACTCTACAACCTTCTTTGTGAGAGCGACGTTTTCGTCATATGGGAGAGAAGATCCGTCGATCATGACAGAAGAGAAACCATTGTCGATACAATCTTTACATGTTTCGAAAGAATCACCATGGTCGAGATGGAGAACGATTGGGATGTCACAACCAAGTTCATGAGCATACTCTACGACGCCTCTAGCCATATTTCTGAGAAGATTGATGTTCGCATAATCTCTAGCGCCTCTGGAGACCTGAAGAATAACAGGGCTCTTTGTTTCGACGCAAGCCTGAACAATTGCCTGCATCTGCTCCATGTTGTTGAAGTTGAATGCACCGATGGCGTATCCACCCTTGACTGCCTTGGCAAACATATCTCTTGTGTTTACCAGTCCAAGTTCTTTGTAGCTTGTCATATAATAAGCCTCCTAAATGTGAAACCGGTATTAATTTACCGATTTAATGCTCATAGGTCAATGTTACAGCACCTTTAATTTTCCATTGCCCCGAATCTTCTCTTAGAATAGAATTCAAGAGATGAAAAAGAAGAAGACTTTTGTATTTTTGATTATTTTGGCTTTTGTGGCCATTTCCCTTTTGTATTTCTTCTTGACTCCTTATGTCCAGTATAGGGAGCCTGAGCTTCCATTGCTGTTGTCAAGGCGCCTTACTCATCCTCGGTCTTCTTTTTCTTTTTTCGTAGGAAAAGAGGGAGGGATATTGTCAAAAATAAAAACCCCCTCCTTGATTGTCTATTCGCCACTTTCCAGTGTTTCTGACAGCAGTATCCCATCTCTACAGTGGGGAAGGGCGGATTCAAAGGCGGAGTACTCTGTCAGCTTCTCGAAAATTAATATGTACCAATATCTTTTGGAGTCCAACCAGGAAAGGGCCATAGGCTTTTTATATAACGAGAACGACAGGGAAGCAAAGGATATGGCTCTTTCCCTCGCTTCTTATCAGAATCTTGTCCCTATTCCATATTACGACAGAGTGTCGGTAGTAAACAAAGACGAGATAGTAGGATTAATGGACTCTCTATGGGGAGTGATTGTATATGAGGCACAAGAGAGCAGGGAGGCTTGGATCGAGACGAAATCAAAAGTAGTGATGGATCCGGTTTCCGCCGCTTCCGCTGTAAGCTTGGAGAGAGTCATAGCCATCACTCCGGATTGGAACAAGATCATAAAGAGCGCATTAAAGGGCGACGATATCTCTCTTCACTACACTCTCACTGTGCTTGAGAACTGATATAAAGTTGTACTTCACCCTTTCTCTCAGTTCGTCTTTATCTATACCCTTTAATGAAGAGATGAATTCTAAAGTATACTCGGTATATAGAGGAGTATTCGGTTTACCGCGCATAGGTACAGGAGATAGATAAGGAGAGTCGGTTTCAAACAGAAGCCTGTCAACAGGACAATATTTTGCACTTTCCCTAATATGTTCGTTTGCTTTATATGTGACATTCCCTGAAAAAGAGAGATAAGCGCCTTTATCAAGAAGCTTTTTAGCAGTCTCCGGACCAGAAGAGAAAGAGTGCATGATAGTTCTATCATCGAAGTATCCACTGAGGGACAAAAGCTCTTCGTCGGCGTCTCTTGAGTGTACGATAAGAGCCAAATCCAGATCTTTAGAGAGCATGATCTCTCTAAAAAAGAGTTCTCTCTGCTTCTCTATTGTTCCGTAATTCCAATGCTTGTCGAAGCCGCATTCCCCGATGGCGTCTGCACCGAATCTATCAATATCTCTTTTTAAGTTTTCAATTATTATGTCGATGCTCTCTTCTTTCTCAAGCATCCATGGGCCGGCACCCATACTCATCATTACATCTAGTCTCTTTCCGATTAGTCTTATTCTCTCATCGGCGTCCCCTGGCTCTGTTCCGCACTCCAGTCCGAAGAAAGAAGAGGGGAGAGAGGTGTCGACGCCACGAGCCTGCATTGATGTAATATGGAAGTGTGAATCGAATATCATGAGAGAAAAGATATCATTCTCTAAAAGAAAATCAAAGCTAAGGGTGTACTTTTTTCTCTTTAGTCTGATAATCAAAGAATGAATAAGCGTTTTAAAAGATTACTTTTTGTCTTGATTCTTGTCGCTTCAGTGCTTTTTACAGCTGGAGCAGGCAATATGGTTGTGGAGACACGGCATTTTAAAATCATATATGATGAAAAAACAGAAAACGCAGCCAAAGAACTCTTTAGTTTTGCAGAAAAAGCTTATTCAGAACTGGTGGAATTTTTCAGAGAGGATCCTGTTCTCTATCTTCCCATATACATTGAGCCTTACCAGAAGGATTATAACGCATACTTTACATCTTTTCCCTACAATAGAATCGTAATATATGATGCTCCGGTCACTTCAAGTCTGACGAACACGGAGAATACTCTTTATATGACTTTTCTCCACGAGTTGACTCATGCCTTTACTTTTTCTTTCAAAGGTAAGATAGGGGAGGCGCTGACATCTGTATTCGGAGATTGGGCGAATATTAGTGCCAACTTACACATGCTTCTTTTTATGCAGGAAGGAATCTCCGTCTTTACAGAGTCCAGAGATGGTGGAGGCAGGTTGAACGACCCTTTCTTTTATTCTCCTCTGATTCAGGCTCGACTTGAGGGAAGAGACATATCTTATATGGACGCTTCCGGAGGCAGGGATATAATGCCCGGGGGAAATATGTGGTATCTATATGGAGGAGCCTTCACTAAGTGGATGGGAGAAAGGTATGGAGAACGAGATGTAGCTGCATACTATATGAAGAGTGCCAAATCTCTCTTTTCTTTTCCTCAAAATGGTTATTCTTCCCTTTTTTCTAATAAACTGTGGAATGATTGGGAAAGATTCTGGAATGAAATAAAAGTTCCTTCTTCCGTTAAAGAACCAAAGATAATCACAGAAGAAAGCAGAAACTACTCAAATCTCGTTATTTCAAATGGCAATCTCTATGCTCTGTCTTCGTCGAAAGAAGCCCTCGTTGAAGTGGGGGAAAAGGAAGAGAAAGTCTTCTCTTTCTTATCATCTTCTTCCGATTTAAGTGTCAGAGATGATGGAGTATTCCTTCTCCCCTATGTATCGGAAGAGGTGAGCAATGTATCTCTCTTTAATACAAGCGGTAAGAGAATAAAGAAATACGACGGATATTTTGACGGGACTTTTTTCTCTCCTTCGTCTATTCTTTTGGCTTCCACTATCGACAGAATCTCATACTTGACGCTCCTCAATGAGAAAGACGAGGTGGAAAAGATAATAGAATTGGGTAGGGATGTAAACCTACAGGAGTTTACATGGAATGACAGGGGAGTATTCTTCCTCCTGTCACGTAAGGGCGACGAGAAGATTGCTTTCCTTGATAACAATAAAGAACTCTATATTGTGGATACTCCTTCCTGTCTTGCCTTCTCTTCTCTTTCTTCTTCATCTTCCATACTCTCTTTTTCATGGCTGAGTAAAAACGAAGAAGGGGCGTTGCCGAAATACGGAGAGATAGAATTAGATACGATGACTCTGAAGCTCTCTGAAGTAGAATATGACGGAGGGGTCAATTACCCTGTAAGAGACGATGACAAAGTATACTTTGCATCTCAGTTTTTTGATCACTCCGCTATATCTGAAAGTAGTTATGATAGCTTGGAAGTCGAAGAATATGATGTTTTGACCCTTTCCCCTTACGCTACAGACGATGATGATTACAATGATATGGACATAGCCTCCCTCTCTCATAAGTATAATCCATATTCGACAATGAATAAGGGTGCCATGATACCTGTCACTGTCTCCACCTCTACTTTCTTACCCCCTTCCCCCACCTTGGGAGTCTCCTTTATTACTGAAGACGCCACGGAGACACATCGTCTTCTGTCCACCATAGGCTATGTTCCTGAAAGGGATTCTTTGGCACTTGGAGTTTATTACTCCGCTTCCATCTTCTCTTTCTCCTACACCGGAGAAATTAACCCTGATTACTACAACTGGGAAATTGACGCAGGATTATCTCTCTCTTTTCCTCTCTCCCACAGGGGGGAAGTAATAGAGATAGAAGATACAATGGGATGGGTGAAATATAGTGGGGAAAATTTATTTCTTAACTATCTTTCCCTTTCCTATGAGAATGTAAGACAACATGGCATCGGGCGCTATCACACTCTTGGTTGGGGAATTAAGGCGGAAGCTGAAAACCTCACACCTACTTTGACTCTTTATGCCACTTTCCCTCGAATCTTTGGATATAATCCACTTTCTCAGTTGGATTACGCCGTCCCTTTCACCTTAAAGGGAAGTGTGGATTTAAATGGGTGCCTGCTTTCATCCCGCTTTCATATTTTGACTTATGAAATACAGAAAAGTTGTAGATTCCTCTCACTATATCTCACTCATCTCGACTTATACTGGGATCTCGATTTCAGAATCCACTACAGCGGTGTTTTTAGTTCCCAATACTCTATAGGACTTACTACGACTCTTTCCCCTATATTGGGTCAGTTATCAAGATTCCAAGTAGAAATTGGTGCAGAACTTAATTACAATAAAGAAAATGGAATAAGTGTGAAACTTGTTCTCGGGGCGTCTTGATGTTTTATTTTCTTTTTGTATTGTCAGTAGTTGTCATATTTCTTCTTCTTTTTACCTATTTCGTCTTTAAATATGTATTTGGACCAAGAGAAGAGAAAGATCCCAGAGAGATTCCAAATGATGAGCAGTACCAAGAGTTTAAAGATGAAACGGTCACTTTGATTACGCGTCTAATGGAAAGACCCTTCGAGAAAGTCGAGATCATCTCTCATGATGCCTTGATGCTTCGGGGAAGATGGTACAAGGGAGAGGAAGATAAACCCACTGCAATCTTATTCCATGGATACAGGGGAAGCGCCTATAGGGACTTCTGTGGAGGAAGTGCACTTGTTTTTGAGAAAGGATGGAATGTCCTTCTGGTGGATGAAAGATCTCATGGAATGAGTGAAGGAAAGGCCATAACATTCGGTATCAAAGAAAAATATGATGTCTCCGATTGGGTTAGATTTGTAGAAGAAAGAAGAGGAACGGAAAAGGGAATATATCTCTTCGGCATCTCAATGGGGGCTGCTACTGTTCTTATGTCTTCTTCTATTCTCGATAAAAATAGAGTCAAGGGTATCATTGCAGACTGCCCGTATTCATCTCCAGAAAAAATTATATCCAAAGTCATGAGAGACAAGAAACTTGTGCCAGGGCTTTTGATGCCCTTTGTCAAGCTTTCCACTTTGATTTGGGGTGGATTCAGCCTCAATGCTATTAGTGCAGAGGAAGCTGTAGAGAAGACAGATATCCCTATTCTCATTATTCATGGAGAAGACGACAGGTTTGTTCCTTCTTATATGAGTAGAGAAATATACAGGGCGAATCCAGAAATGGTAAGGTATGAGACTTTTCCTTCAGCAGGTCACGGTTTGTCATATATGGTGGATAATAAACGTTATAGAGAGTTAGTTGACGAGTTCCTTTCGTCGGGAGTGCGACTGACGCTTAATTAGCTTTACTTCCGTCATTTTGCCGCCCACTACTTTTTCTTCCGCTATTACATACCCTCTCTTAAGATAGAAGGTCATGGCTTTGTAGTTTTCTTTTCGGCACCAAAGAAAGGGTGAAGACTCTATTTTGTTTTCAACAAAAGAAAGAAGCTCTCCTCCTATTCCCCTTCTCTCCATATTGGGTAAAACATATAACGCAGAGATTTCATTTCCTCTGAAGCTTACGATCCCTATAGGTAGATGAGAAAGATAGATATAGTATTTCCATCCCTTCTCTATAGCATCTTCTATCTTTCTCTTCATATAAGAAGGAGTATGCTCCTTCAGGAATCTTTCAGAGCATACATCCTTGTGGCTTTCAATCCAGGAAATACTGTAGATTTCAGCAGCCTCTTCAATATTTGAAGGGGAGACATTTATGATCATAGGATGAAAGACTCTCCATCATCCGGAACAAATACATTTCCGGAGAAGAACTCTTTTGCTTCCTTTGTGTATCTATCTTTTCTTGTGGAGAGAGTTTTATCTTCTGTGTGGTAGAGAATAAGATTCTTTACACCAAGACTCTCAGCAAGCTTAGAAGCATCCATGGCGGTGCTATGATGCTTTTCATAGGGCTTGAATCTCTCTCTGTCTTCATAAGTGCAGAAAGCTTCATGGGTCATCCAGTCTGCGTCTCTTGCAATTTCGTAGTTTTTCTCCAAAAGCGGCTCGTCACCTGGATCGACAAAGACTTTTCCGTCTTCATACTCCATTCTGAATCCGAATTGCTTCATCTTCGTGGATCCGATATCGAAGACGGTGAACTTGTTTCCGATAATTGTTCTCTCGTCACCATCTTCATGGATGGAGAAGATGATCCTGTCTCCTATAAGTGAAGAGACCTTCTTTGTGAGTATTGACCTTGATATATATTCAATTAGGTCAGCCAGCTCTTTATGGGCATAGATAGTAAGAGTTCCGTCCATCTTCCCTTTGTTCATGGTCTCGCCGATTCTTCTAATGAGCCAAAGGACTCCGAAGATATGGTCCGTATGGGCGTGGGTCACAAAAATATCGTGGATACTGGAGAGGTCGATATTCTCTTTCTCCAATATCTTTAAGATGCCGTTTCCTCCACCTGCATCCACTAGTAATATGCCGTTTTCATTTTCTATTGTAAGGCATGTGTTATAACACTCCACAGCCTGTGCATTGCCTGTTCCGAGTATTCTAAGCTTTGTCATATGGTCATAATAATAGGAATCAAAACTTTTGTCTAAAAATACGGGACATTAGTGTATAATAATTGGGAAAATATAGGAGTTGATATGGGACTTATTAAAGCTACATTTAAGAGTGTCGGCGGTGTCTTCGCCGATCAATGGAAAGAGTACTTTACTTGTGACTCTCTTTCTTCTGATGAATTAGTAAAAAAAGGTGAAAAACATAGTTCAAAAAGAAGTGTAAATACAAAAGGATCCGACAACGTCATTTCAAATGGCTCAGGCATTGTTGTTGCAGACGGACAGTGCATGATGATTGTAGACAGTGGAGAAATTGTAGAGTTTTCTGCCGAGCCAGGAGAGTATACTTTTGATTCTTCTAAGGAACCCAGCGTCTTTTACGGTGGATTTGGAAAGGGTCTCTTGGATTCATTCAAGGCTATGGGGAGAAGAATAGGGTATGGAGCTGATGAGGCGAGAGATCAGCGTGTCTATTACTTCAACACCAAAGAGATTCTTGACAATAAGTTCGGAACTGCAAATCCAGTGCCTTTCAGACTTGTAGACAAGAGAATTGATTTGGATATCGATTTATCTGTCAGATGTGCCGGAGTCTATTCTTACAAGATTTCAGACCCAATTAAGTTCTATAAATGCATCTCCGGGAATCTTTCCGGGACTTTCTACCGCTCCGCCTTGGATACACAGCTTAAGAGTGAGTTTATTTCGGCTCTCCAGCCTGCATTCGGCAGATTATCCCAAATGGGGATGAGACCTAATGAAATAGTGACACATACAACGGAACTGGAAGAGGCGCTTAATAATGCCCTTTCTGATAAATGGGGAGAAAAGAGGGGCTTGGAAGTCGCTACTGTGGCTATCGCTACACTTACTATCCCTGAGGAGGATCAGGAATTAATAAAGAACGCTCAGCTGTCTGTAGTCTACTCGGACGCATCCCGTGCAGCAGGCTTATTTGTTTCTTCACAAGCTGAAGCCATGAAGAGGGCAGCTGAAAACAAGAATGGAGCTTATGCCGGCTTCATGGGTATGAACATGGCTGGATCAGCAGGTTCTACTGATACTGCAACTCTCTTTAAAATGGGGGAAGAGAAGAAAAAAGAAAAAACCGATGAAGATACATGGACTTGTTCCTGCGGGGCCAGGAATAAAGGAAAATTCTGCACAGAGTGCGGGGCTTCCAGAAAGACCCTTTCATCCTGGATCTGCTCCTGTGGTGCAGTAAATACAGGTAAATTCTGCTCTGAATGCGGCAAAAAGAGACCTCAAGTGAAGAAGTGTCCTTCCTGCCATTGGAGCGCCAAGGAGGGGGAGAATCCTAAGTTCTGTCCTGAGTGTGGACAAAAACTGGAGTAAAGTGTGGTAGAGGAATTTAAATGCCCTAATTGCGGCGGCTCGGTTGAATTCGACTGGTCAAGCCAAAAAATGAAGTGTCCTTTCTGCGATACTGAGTTTGACACAGAAGGTTTGAAAGAGGCCCAAAAAGACAGTGAAAGAGACAATTCTGATAAAGCTTCTTTCGAAAAAAGCGGGAGAATGTGGCAGGAAGACGGAGTAAGACACTATATCTGCTCTTCTTGTGGCGGCGAAATAATAGCAGAGAATACTGAGGCCGCCCTTTCCTGCCCATGGTGTGGAAACCCGGTGGTTCTAAAGGAGCAATTTGAAGGTGAACTTAGACCGGACTTGGTCATTCCTTTCAAGAAAGGAAAAGAAGAAGCCAAAGAGATGTTTTACAAACACTTATCTGGGAAAAAGCTTCTTCCTCCGATTTTTCGAGATAAATCTCATATTGACGAGATAAAAGGTCTATATGTCCCTGTTTGGATGTTTGATGCTGAAATAGAGGCCCATATGTCTATTCCTGCATCACGCACTGCAGTCTGGAGCGACTCTCGTTTTACTTACACCAGAATAAGCCACTATCGTTTGGTGAGAGATGGCAGAATGAAGGTGAAGAATCTTCCTGTGGATGGATCAAGTAAGATGCCTGACTCCATTATGGAGCCTCTTGGCCCATGGAATATGGAAGAAGCGGTAGACTTTGAGACAGCGTATCTTTCAGGCTTTCTAGCAGATAGATATGATGTGGATGCCGATGAAAGCTCCAAGAGAGTTGTCGAGAGGGCGAAGAGTTCTGCAGAGAGAAGGCTGTTGAGTACAACGGGACCCTATGTAAGGGGGCCGGGGGGACAGTCCAGTGTAACGATGACAGGGGGCAGGGAAAGATATGTTCTTCTTCCTCTCTGGATATTGCGTACTCGTTTTCAGGATAAAGACTGGTATTATGCAATGAATGCACAGACTGGAAAGCTGCTAGGAGATCTTCCTATGGATAAAGGAAGAAGAAATAAGTATTTTCTTCTCTCTTTCTTCTCCTTCGGATTCTTGGGTGCCTTGATTTCTACCTTGATTCAACTTTTTTAGGAGGGAAAATGAAGAAAATAGTTATTATGATGCTTTTATCGTTTTTTGTTTTTTCTCTCTCCGCTCTAACAGTTGTTGAAGATAGGATAGGACTTCTTAGCGAAGGCGAAAAAGAATATGTTAGAACCAGTCTTGATAAAGCCTCTACAGAAAGTGGTCTATCGTTGGGTGTCCTTATAACAAACGGAACGGACGGAAAGAGTGATGCTGCCTTTGCAGACGATTTCTACGACTCTGTAATTCTTGACGAAGACGGTGTTCTTCTCTTTCTAAACTACGGAGAGAGAAGCGTATATATCTCCACAACTGGTTATGGAATGTATGCAGTGGATGACAGCGGAGAAGAAATAGTCTTTGATGCTATGATGCCTAGTCTTCAGAGGGGAGAGTGGGCTGAAGCCTTTTCTGTTTTCGCCATCTCTGTTTCAGAGCTTTCAAAAGAGTATACACACTCGGCTTACGAGAACACTACTTATGATATCAATACTGGTAATTTTATAGAAGAAAAGAGTAATGAGAAACACTTTGATTGGGCCCTCGTCGTGTTTTCATTTCTTCTTCCTTCTATTCCCGCCGGTTTCATAACAGTTTATATTCTAAAGAAAAAACTAAAAAGCGAAGGCTTAGTGGGTAATGCGGAAGACTATGTGGTGGCATCATCCTTTGTCTTGGAAAATAGTCGCGACATCTATCTGTACTCTACGCTCTCCAAGGTGCCTAGACCTCAGAATAATGGGGGAGGATCATCTATTTCTCGTTCCTCTGGCGGTCATATTTCATCTTCCGGCAGAGTTCATGGTGGCGGAGGAAGAAGATTCTGACATCAGGCTCCAGATAATACTGGGGCCTAATCTGTTATGAAACGCTATTAAACCATTCTGCTATTTAAGAAACAACATATGTAGTATTTAAACCAATAAAGGAACCCACATTTCTTATTCTATATGGACTCTCTCGATATTCTCTACCGTCACAATAAAAGTAGAGATGTATCTTCTGTTTCTGTCAGAGCCTGGTGCTACACTGATGAAATGTCCTATAGAGATTATGAGAGAACTGAAACATAAGCTTCATTAACTATAGTTTCATAGTTTGGCGGTTTCAGTATTTTATGATGACTCAGAATTGATTTGATTATTTTGTAAAAAAATCCTCCAGAGATTACTCTCCGGAGGAATTATCAAGCTGAAACGAATTAGTCGTTATAGAGGTTGATAAGCTTCATAAGGTGTTCATATCTAGCCTTAGCTTCTTCTTCGTTAGCCTTGAAGAGAACATCAGCTCTTGCTGGGAACTCACGTGTGAGTCTTGAGTAACGAGCTT
>CAMEXG010000042.1 GCA_945947045.1 uncultured Spirochaetales bacterium
ATTAAGAAATGCCAGACCGAAGGAACCTTCATCACCCTCTTTCTGGAATTTATTGCCAAAGGATTCGATTCTTTCTTCTATTTTGAGGGCAAATCCAATAAAACCTCCGATAATAAGTGCAAAGAGAACTCCGAGAGTACTATTCGCACTTCCTGCCATACCAAGCCCCAAAACAAGTGTCACAAGACCAGAGGATGTCATTACGATAGTTCGAAAAGAAGAAGGTAACTTTTTCTTGAGAAGAAGACCAAGAATAGTCCCCAATACAACAGAAACAGCATTTATTAATGTAACAAGCATAGAGAAATCCTATAACTTTTCATTTCACAAGGACAATAAAAATTAGTAGAATATCTTTTAATGACTACAATCGTTCTTGCTGCAGGTTTATCTGAAAGAATGGGACAAAATAAGCTTCTTCTACCCTATAAAAACGAAGCAATAATAGTCACTACGGTAAAGAATGCTCTATCTTTTTCAGATAGAGTAATAGTTGTCGTCGGAAACGAAAGAGAGAGAATAATACAGGCTCTTTCTACACTTAATGTTGATTTCGTCTACAACAAAAACTATAAAGACGGACAGAGGACCAGTACACTTGAAGGGATAAAAGCCGTTTTTGATGATGACTTCGCAATTCTTCCAGGGGATCTTCCCTTATTAAAAAAAGAAGACGCAATTGCACTTTTTGCCCATTTGGATGAAAGAGGAATCGCCAGGTGTTCCTACAAAGGCATTCCAGGACATCCTGTGGCATATACAAAAGAGAACCGGGAAAGGCTGCTGACCTATCCCGACTCCATGAAAGATTATCTGCAGAAAATGGGATATCTATCACTTTCCTCTTCTCTCGGCTCAGTCTTCGATATCGACACTCCAAATAAGTACCAAGCTCTCTTAGAGTCCGATGGAGATCTGTCCATCCTTGAGAGATGCTGTAATATTTCCTTCTCTTGATATAGTTCCAGACAGAATTGCTTTTGAAAGCTCATTTTCGATTTCATTCTGAATGCATCTTCTGATAGGACGGGCACCAAATGAAGGATCAAAGCCTACCTCTGCACAGTAGTCTTCAACTTCCGGAGTCCAGGAGAAGTGGATATTCTTCTTCTCAAGTCTATTAGAAAGAGCTTCCAGCTGTAGATGGACAATTCTCTTCACTTCTTCCTTTCCAAGAGGATTGAATACGACAATCTCATCGATTCTGTTGATGAACTCAGGTTTGAAAGTATGAGCTATGGCTTCCATAACTTCACTCTTTGCGTTCTTTGGATCACGAAGAATACTTTCAGAACCAAGATTACTGGTCATGATGATGATTGTATTGGTAAAATCAACAACCCTACCCTGACCATCTGTAAGTCTTCCATCGTCCAACACCTGAAGAAGCACATTGAACACATCAGGATGGGCCTTCTCTATTTCATCAAAGAGAATAACCGAGTAAGGACGTCTTCTGACAACTTCAGTCAACTGTCCCCCCTGGTCATATCCAACATATCCTGGAGGCGCTCCAATAAGCCTAGACACCGAGTACTTTTCCATGTACTCGGACATATCGATTCTTGTGAGAGCCTTCTCATCATCAAACAAGAAACCTGCCAAAACTTTTGCAAGAAGTGTCTTTCCTACTCCTGTAGGACCTGCAAATAAGAAAGAACCAAGGGGTCTATGTTCATCGCTTATTCCTGCCTTATTTCTCCTTATAGCGTTGCTGACAGCACTGATAGCCTCTTCCTGCCCCACTACAGACTGGGAAAGAATCTTCTCCAGATCTGTATACTTCTGCATTTCGGAACTCATCATCTTAGACACAGGAATACCTGTCCAAAGAGAGACTACCTTGGCAATATCATCCTCGGTTACTTCTTCTCGAAGAAGTCTTCCTTCTCCATTCTTGAAAGAGTTTACTTTTGCTTCCGCATTCTTTATCTCTTTCTCAAGCTGTGGCATTTCTCCATACTTGATCTGAGCTGCAGTGTTCAAGTCTCCGTTTCTCTCGGCATTCTCTTTCTTCTGTATCAGCTTCTCCATCTGGGCTTTCTTTTCCCTCAAGGCAAGAATAGCATCCTTCTCATTCTGCCACTCCAAATGAAGAGCATTGTACTTAGACTGAAGGTCGGCAAGCTCTGCGTTGATCTTTTCCAGTCTTTCCTTAGAATGTTCGTCGTTTTCCCTTGAAAGTGCTTCCTTTTCAATCTGAAGCTGAAGAATCTTTCTCTGAAGTTTATCCAAGGCCTCAGGCTGAGATTCAATCTCCATCTTGATTTGGCTGGCGGCTTCATCCACAAGGTCTATTGCCTTGTCAGGGAGGAAACGAGAAGTAAGATATCTATCGGAGAGAGTAGCTGCAGCCACCAAAGCTTCATCCTTAATTCTTACTCCATGGTGTACTTCGTACTTTGGTTGTAGACCTCTAAGAATAGAAATAGTGTCCTCTACACTCGGTTCTTTTGCATAAACCGGTTGGAATCTTCTCTCCAGAGCCTTATCCGACTCTATATACTTTCTATATTCATCAAGGGTGGTAGCTCCGATTGCATGAAGTTCACCTCTGGCAAGAGCAGGCTTTATCAAATTGGAGGCATCTGTACTTCCCTCTGCGGCACCTGCTCCGACAATCGTATGAAGCTCATCGATAAAGAGAATAATGTGACCTTCACTCTTTGTGACTTCATTGATAACTCCCTTCAGTCTCTCTTCAAACTCACCTCTGAACTTTGCACCTGCAATAAGGGAACCCATATCAAGAGACAAGAGCCTCTTGTCTTTAAGAGATTCCGGTACATCACCCTTTGCAATTCTTTGGGCAAGACCTTCTACAATTGCAGTCTTTCCTACACCTGGCTCTCCGATCAGCACAGGGTTATTCTTTGTCCTACGAGAAAGAACCTGCATAACCCTTCTGATCTCTTCATCTCTTCCGATTACAGGGTCTAGCTTATCTTCCTTTGCCGCTCTTGTAAGGTCTTTGCAGTATTTATCCAAGGAAGCGTACCGAGCCTCAGGATCCTGACTTGTAATACGTTGATTACCTCTAATAGCTTTTAGAGCCTCTAAGACATTATCTTTTGTAACGCCAAGTCTCTCCAGTTCATCTTTTTCCTGACACTCATCATTCAGGAGAGAAAGAAGGAAGTGCTCTGCAGATACATATTCATCTTTGAAATCCCCTGCGGTTTTCTCACAAGCACCCAAAATTCGAGCCATGGCACGGGAAAAAGTCTTCTGCGTATCGCCATAAGACTTAGGAAGCTTTGAGAGGATATTCTCCATAGCAGAAGAAACCGCCTCAGGTGATACTCCCAATTTTTCAAATAATGGTCTTAATACTCCGTCGCTTTGAGCGATGAGGGCAAGAATCATATGAGCAGGTACTACTTCGCTATGCCCCGCCTGATCCGCCTTCGTAATAGCTTCTTCCAAAGCTTTTTGCATTTTGACAGTAAATTTATCGTAATTCATAATTACCTCCGACTTATAACGGAAGCTATTTCATATCCAAAGTGAAATATAACTATTGATTAAAAAAAGACAAGTAGAATTATCTTTTCTCTCTGAAAGATTCTAAGAAATCGGAGACTATGGAGGTAGCTTCCTCTGCAGAGAATGAAGGGAAGAAACCTACTTGAAACGCCTCGGCCTCCACTAGAGAAAATATTTCTTCACCGACTTTATCTGCATCGCACTCCCTTATGGTATTTCTATGAATACCCTGAAGGACGAGACGCTTAATAAGAATGCGCATCTTGGCGGTTCTGCCTCTTATAGCTTGATAAACATCGACTCCCGCTCTCTTTTCTGAGAGTATAAATTCTACAAGGTTAGAAAGAGTGGATTCATTTTCCCTGGCATAAGTAAAAATGTCTACTACGATAAGCCTTAATCTCTCTATCTCGTCTTCCTCTCCTTCTTGGAAAGCGATCTTAGAGTATCGTTCGAACATCTTTGAAGTGACATTCTTGACAGCATAGTAATAAATCTCTTTTTTATCACTGAAGTACTGATATACTGTAGGGCGCGAAAGGGAGCATGCCTCTGCAATGAGAGACAAGTTCGAATCTCTATAACCGACTCTGGCAAAGACCTCCAAGGCCTTTTCAAGAATCATCTGCATTCTTTCTTCTTTATCAACAATCTTTGGCACGTATTTATTCTAGACGTTTTTTTACCAAGACGAAAGCAAAGTTTTTATAATAACACTTGTTTTCATCCATTTATTCGTCTTTTTTCTCCTCTACAAGTACTTTAGACTCCTCATAATAGGCGTCGATATCATTAATTGCGGCTTTCTCTGCACTAGACTCTATATGAGACAGTACAGTAGAAATCTTCTCTTTCTTTCTCTTGGCTCCATCAAGAGATTCTGATGCTTTGTCTATCTGTTTCTTTGAGTCGTCTATGGATTTGGACAGGTCTGCAAAGAGCTTTTTCATATCTTCAAACAGATGCCAGATGGTAGAAGTATATTCTTCTATCTGCATAGTTCTGAATCCTAAACGAAGAGAGTTAAGGAGAGCGGCAAAGTTATTCGGTCCTGTGAGGACAACTCTATAGTCATTCTGCAGCCTTTCCACAAGTCCGTCCATTTTTATTGCTTCAAGATAAATAGTCTCGGATGGTACGAAAAGAATGGCGAAGTCTGTCGTTACAGGAGGAACAACATATTTTTTGTTAATATCTTTTGCCTCGGACAGGATTCTGTCTCTAAGGTTTTTTGACTCAATCTCCGCCTTCTTCTCGTCTCCTGAATCCACAGCCTCTTTATAGCGTTCCAAGTCGCTTATAGGAAACTTCGAGTCGATGGGAAGATAAACATCTCCCTCCTTCCCCGGCATGCGTATTGCAAACTCCACCATCTCTCTGTTTCCTCTAGGCGAGAAGTTTCTCACCCATTCATTCTGTGTGAGAATGTCCGAAAGAATATTCTCCGCCTGCATCTCTCCCCATACTCCTCTACTTTTTACATTTGAAAATAAAGAATTAATTTTCTTTACGTCGTTGGTAAGTGTATTTAGAGAGCCCATAGATTCATATAATTTCTCCAAGTTTTCCGTCACTGCTTTAAATGATGTGGAAATTCGCTTGTCCAGCGTCTCCTGAAGCTTCTGATCCACTACGTTCTGTATCTCTTTTAACTTTTCTTCATTGCTTTTCTTTATTCCTTCCATACCCTCTTTGACAGAAAGAGTGAGTTTTTCTGTTTTATCCGAGAAATCGTGGAAGGCGACTCTGTTTTCTTCCCTTATTCTATCAAAGTTTCCTTCTATGGCTTTCTGGTTTGAAAGAGACCTCTCCGTGTTAAGATCACTTTCCCTTCTCATTCTGTCCATGACATTAGTCATAAAGGAACTCATAGCATCTTCACTTTTTGAAAGGCGTGAATCTATCCTCTCCCCCATGGTCTTCAACTCATAGCCTACTTTTGACATGTCTCTGTCAAGAGAACTCTGAAACCGTGAAAAAGACTCCTCATTGTCATGTCTTATACTATCTCGGATCTTATAGACTTCTTCCTCTCCCAAAACAAGAGGAGAGTCATCTTTTTCTTTCCTTGTCTTGGATAAGATTAAGATCAAAAGTACGACAATTATTAATAAAAGCGCGATTGTGAAATATTCCATATTATTTTAATAGGACGAAAATGTGAAAAATTACAATGATTCATGAAAGAAAAACAAAAGAGGACTTTTCGTCCTCTCCTGTATCATTATTTCTTTAGTTCAACCGCCACCTTGGAAGCAAGCATCGCATTATTAAGAACCAGCTTGATATTCGCCTCTAAGCTCTCGCCTCCCGTTAGCTTTTGGATTTTGTCCAAGAGATAAGGTGTAGTCTCTTTACCCTTTATTCCAAGTTTATTCATTTCTTTTATGGCTATATCTATCTCTCTGTTTATATAGTCGCTGTCCATAGAATATTCCTCTGGAATAGGATTTGTAACCAGAAGTCCGGTTCCTGGATAGATATCCTTCTGAACTTTCCAGATATCTGCTATCTCTTCAGGTGTATCACATCGCCATACAACCTTGAGCCCACTCTTTCTAGTATAGAAAGCAGGAAGCTCGTCTGTAGTGTATCCTATGACATTCACACCTTTTGTCTCCAAATACTCCATAGTAAGAGGAAGATCCAAAATAGCCTTGGCTCCTGCGCATACTACCATAACACCAGTTTTCGAGAGTTCATCCATATCTGCAGAAATATCCATTGTCGTTTCTGCGCCTCTATGTACTCCTCCAATTCCGCCGGTTGCGAAGACGTCTATTCCAGCAAGGGAAGCAATGATCATTGTAGCAGCAACAGTAGTAGCTCCATCCTCTTTTCTAGCAATGAGTGCAGGAATATCGCGACGAGAAGCCTTCGTTATCAGAGTACCCTTCTTTCCAAAATATTCGATTTCGTCTTTAGTCAAACCGGCCTTCAAACGTCCCCCGATAATTGCGACGGTAGCAGGAACAGCACCGTTCTTTCTTACTTCTTCCTCGACTCTTAAAGCTGTCTCCACATTTTTAGGATATGGCATACCATGGGAAATAATAGTGCTTTCAAGTGCAACGACAGGTTTGTTTTCAGAGAGAGCTTTCTTTACTTCCTCTGATATATCAAGATACTTCTTCAACTTTTATCTCCTTCGAGAGTTTATATAATATTTCTCCCTTTATATTATTTGAAACAGTATTCTCTTCCATTATTGTAATTCTTGATGCAGAAAGAGCCATCTTCAAAGCTTCTTTTTCATCCAAGTCTTCAGAAAGAGCAAAAACATAGCCAGAAAGAAAACTATCTCCGGCTCCATTTGTATTTCTAGCATCTAGTTTGTCACCGTAAGCATGAAGAAAACTGTTAGGAGATATATAGTAGGCTCCATTCTCCCCTGCAGTGGCAACTACTGTACCTACTCCTTTTTCAATTAACGCCATACCGGCATCTCTTATAGATTTCTCGTCTGTTATCTTTAATCCAGATAAATACTCCAATTCCATAAAGTTGGGCTTCAATATATCTATATATGGAAAAGATGAAACCAAACGGCCTGCTTTTAGTGTCGATACAGCATCACAAATAACAAGACCTTCGGCCATCTTCGAGGCATACTGTATAGATACCTCCTCTAGGTTGGCATCAAGAACCAAGAAAGGAGATGACTGGATTATTTCTTTTTTCGTTTCTAAAAAAGAGGGAGTGATCTCTTTTGCTGCACCCATATCGTTCACAGCTACAACCATCTCTCCTTTTTCATCCGATACATATAGATATACCCCGCTTGGACCGTCGAAAAACACAGAGTGGGAAATATCCATTACGTCTTTAAGTTCATTTCTTGCATTACAGCCGAAGTTGTCAGAACCCAGAGATGTAATAAAAGAGACATCTTTTCCCATACGAGAAAGATTAAGAGCTATGTTGTGCCCGACACCTCCTAGACTTGTTGTGACTTTTCCGATGTTAGAGTCACCCATCACCAAGGGATAAAGACACTTGCCGGAGATATCTGTATTCGTCGCACCAATGACCAAAATTTCTTTTCTATCTTTCTCCATAGGAGAATTATACACTTTTATTCATGGCAAAGAAATGTCCCCGGAGATAATCCAGGGACAAAGCTAATTACCAAAGTGCTTGTTAGTCTACGAGAACAACTTCACCGTTCTTATAGTGTTCTGCAACATAAGCCTTGACTTTGTCGCTCTTAAGAGCTTCCACAAGAGCCTTGACTGCAGGATTATTTTCGTTTCCAGCCTTCACTGCAATGACGTTTACGTATGGAGAATCTGCTCCCTCGACAAAGAGTCCGTCTCTTGTTGCCACAAGACCTGCAGGGATTGCATAGTTGCCGTTGATGACAGCTGCGTCTACATCAGATAGGATTCTTGGAAGTGTAGCAGCTTCGATTTCAGAGAACTTCAAGTTCTTTGGATTCTCTACGATATCCAGTGGGATAGCTTCTAGGCCTGCATTGTCCTTAAGCTTAATAAGACCTGCAGACTGCAAGAGGAGAAGAGCTCTACCTTCGTTTGTAGGGTCGTTTGGAATAGCTACAACTGCACCGTTTGGAATATCGGAGAGAGAAGAATACTTACTTGAATAGAGAGCGATTGGCTCGACGTGGATTCCACCTGCGTTTACAAGATGATATCCATGTTCTGTATTGAAGGATTCAAGATAAGGAATGTGCTGAAAATAGTTGGCATCGATTTCACCATATTCTACAGCATCGTTCGGAGTAACATAATCTGTGAATTCTTTGACTTCAAGTGTAATTCCCTGAGATGCAAGATCATCAACTACGAGAGCGAGGAGAGCAGCATGTGGTTCCGGGGTGGCACCAACAACGATTTTTGTTTCAGAAGGCTGAGTTTCGGAGGCTGCCTGAGCAAATACGGATGCGATTGTAAAAAGAGCGATAAGTGCGATTGCTAGAATCTTTTTCATTTTATTTTCCTTATTTATTTTATGGGATTATCCCTATAGTCCGATTAAGAGTCCTACCCCTTTGGGTTTTGACGTTTACTAAAAATTGAATGAGATTTTTTAATAAAGATACTATGCCCTGGCGGGCATCATCATAGAAGACATGCACATTGTAGAAATTGAATAAGTTGTCATTTGGCATACCTCCTATCTAGTTATGGCTAAAGAATAAACAAAAAAGGGACATTTTTGCAAGAGGAAAGAATAAATATTCCAAAAAATTTATAAAACAATTGTTTATTCTCTTTCTTCCGATAATTACAAAGCTATTATTAGAAATCCCCGCAAAACGCGGGGAATCTATCATCTTTTTGCAAGTAATCGAGAAGATAGTTTGTTACCTACAAACTGCACCACCTCAACCAAAACTATGATTACTATTACAGCAGCAAGCATTACGTCGGATCTGAAACGCTGGTATCCGTAACGGATGGCAAGGTCACCTAGACCTCCGCCTCCGATAGTTCCAGCCATAGCAGAATATCCTATGAGGTTAATGATAGTAAGAGTAACCCCGGATACAAGTGAAGGCAGTGCTTCTGGAAGCATTACTTTTACAATAATCTGCCAATTAGTAGACCCCATTGCCTTTGCAGCCTGAATTACTCCTGGGTCTACTTCCTTTAGACTTGTTTCAATGACTCTTGCAACAAATGGTGCTGCGGCAATTGAAAGAGAAACAACAGAAGCCCTTGTTCCAATAGTTGTACCGAGTATAAAACGAGCCACAGGCATCAAAACGATCATCAAGATCAAGAATGGGAAAGACCTAAGTATATTGACGATTCTGGATAGGATCTCATTTAACACAGGTTTGGGAATAATACCTCCCTGGTCTTCTTTATCTGTAACATGCAAAAGAACACCAAGAGGAAGTCCCATTATTAGTGAGAATACAGTGGACCAGAAAACCATTTCTATTGTCTGTAGAGTCGACTCCGCAACAAGTTTGAAAATCATCGAGTTCATTATGCTTCCTCCTCCAATACTGTCCTTTCTACAGTCACACCGCTTCTCTTAAGCATTTCTACGGCTTTCTTTTCTGTCTCTCCATCTGGACCGATATCGAGGACCATGACACCATATTTCTTGTCTTCGATGTACTGGACACCTGCTGCAACAATGTTGAAAAGAGCTCCTGTCTCTTTTGTCACACGGCTGATTATAGGCTCAGAGGTAGTCGATGAGGAGAAACGAAGAGTATAGTGACCGGTTTTATCTGAAAGCTTGACGATAGAATCCTTAACGTTTGTCAAATTAGACAAGAAATCTTTTGTTACGGCACTCTTAGGAGAAGCAAATATATCGCTGACAAGCCCCTCTTCAACTACTTTTCCATTCTCAAGCACAGCAACTCTGTCACAGGCGTCTCTTACAACTTCCATCTGATGAGTAATCATAACGACAGTGAGATTCATTTTTTTCTGAATCTCTTTAATAAGGGCGAGGATACTTCTAGTTGTCTGAGGATCCAGGGCACTTGTAGCCTCGTCGCAAAAAAGAATAGACGGTTCGCAGGCAAGAGCACGGGCAATTGCGATTCTCTGCTTCTGACCTCCAGAGAGTGTGGAGACTGCAGCATTCCCCCTACCCTCCAAGCCAACTAGAGCCAAGAGTTCTTCTGTCCTTGTTTTGATCCAATCCTTTGGCTTTCTACAGATTTCCATAGGATAAGCGATATTCTCTGCAGCAGTACGAGATGAAAAGAGGTTGAAGTTCTGGAATATCATTCCAATCTTTCTTCTTTCTTCTATCAGTTCTTTCTTCGATAGATTATCTACTCTCTTATCTCCATACCAAACTTCACCCTCATCCGGGCGTTCTAACATGCTTACAAGTCTGACAAGGGTCGATTTACCTGCCCCGCTTCTTCCGATTATGCCATACACAGTGTTGGATGGTATGTTCAACGACACCCCATCTACTGCATGCAACGAGCCATAGTCTCTCTTAAGATTTTCTAGTCTGATCTGCATAATTGCCTCTTTGAGATTTATACCAAAATACAACTACAGCTTCAACACTCAAGGGGCAAAATAAGATACAGAAGGAATTTGTAAATAAAAAAAAGACCCATGCTGTTAAGCACAGGCCTAGATATAAAGAGATAATCTTATCTGAGATCAGGAGTCTTGATCCAATCCTGGTCATCATAAGCTCTGTTTTCACCGCACATAGCCCAGATGAATGTATAGTTGGATGTACCTGCACCGCTGTGAATTGACCAAGACGGGTTGATGACGGCTTCTTCATTGTGCATAACAATGTGTCTTGTCTCATTTGGCTCTCCCATGAAATGGAAGACAACATTGTCTTCTGGAATATCGAAGTAAAAATATACTTCCATTCTTCTCTCATGAGTATGAGCTGGCATTGTATTCCATACGCTGCCGACTTCGAGGTGAGTGAGACCCATTGAAAGCTGACAAGTGTCGAGAACATCCGGGTGAAGATACTGGTTGATTGTTCTTTCGTTACTTGTCTCTAAAGCACCGAGATGCTTATGGATAGCAGAAGAAAGAGGAATATGCTTTGCAGGTTTTGGTGTATGGGCAGGAGTTGTGCAGATGAAGAACTTTGCAGGATTCTCCGGGTCTTCTGACTCAAACTCTACTTTTTTTGTTCCCATTGGAAGATAAATGCCATCCCAGTGGTCCATCTCATACTCTGTGCCATCAGCGATGATCTTTCCCTTTCCACCGATATTGATTGAGCCAAGCTCTCTTCTTTCCAAAAGATATGTAACACCGAAGTTCTTCCAAGGATCGATGTTCTTTTCGATATCGAGTCTCTCTTTTACAGGCATAGCACCCATTGTGACGATTCTGTCCACATGGGAGTAAACTGCACTTACATCATCTGGATTAAAGACAGAAGAAATCAAGAATTCAGATCTGATTTCATCTGTTGTCATGCGCTTAAAAGGTTCCTTTCCTGTAGAATAACGGATATCCATATTATTTAATCTCCTATTTGACGGGCCTAGCCCACTATTATTCTCGCACGACTTGGGACAAAAGATTCAGACATCCTTCTGTTATATCCCGATAGGCTGTCGAGAAATCTCCTGTATACCAAGGGTCATCTACATCTCTCTGTAGTAACATCCTTATCTTATCATGTTTTCCAAATCTTGAAAGAAGGCGACGCATATTACTTGAATCCAATGCAATGACCAAATCATTTTCTTCAAACTCCTTGTCTGTAATACGGTGGGCATAATGGAAAGTAAATGGGATATTATGACGTCTAAGTTCTCTCTTTGCAGGAGGATAGATGTCATTTCCCTCTTCTTCATCAGATACTCCTGCACTTGTTATTTCAAATGAATTCTCCAAACCTTTTTCTTTTACAAGATTCTTAAATATAAACTCAGCCATAGTAGATCTACAAATATTGCCGTGGCAGACAAATAATATCTTAATCACTGTTTTTTCCTCCTGAAATGCAGTAAAAGACCGCATTTTGACCCTATTTGCGTACCTTTTAACGTTTTCATTGTAAGCTATCGTTGCATAATTTCCAAAACAAGGCAAACCGATGCAAACCGCGTCAGGCAAACGTAGTCAAAATCGGAAAAACTGACTACCGCACTTTTTTCGGAACCTTGCCTTCAATTGACTATTATTTACTATCTATATTGTGTAGGAAAATGTCATGGTTCAGCCTGGGTTCACCTTTTAACGTTTACTTTTAGGGGTGGGTTCACCTCTTAGCGATAAAGTGCTCATAGTTCAGAGTTTCTTTGATTTTACCATGAGCTCGCATAAAAGCTCTATTGGCAAAGTGACTAAAAGCACCCATCCGTCAATGAATGAGTGCCTAGTTTTTGTAGAAGTTTTTATATTGCTCTGAAACTTAGCTGTGTAACGTTTTTATTCTCTCCGACTGCCTTCGCGATTTCTTCCCTTGCACGGTTTAGTTCCTCAACGCGTCTTAGTTCATCGGTTGCATCCTCTAGTCCTAGATGAGTGTGAGTGTTCATGGTGACTCCTATTTCAGAATGTCCCATCAGGTACTGCAGCGTCTTTGGATTCATACCAGATCTTGCCATATTGCTGCAGCAGGTGTGGCGGCAGACATGGGGAGTGATGTTTGGCATCTGTACACTTCCTCAGTCATCGGAATTTTTCGGGTACCGGCATTTGTTTTGGTAGTCTCGATGTGTATTTTTATCCCTACTCTTTGAAGCTGATGGTCGATGTTTATGATTCGATTCTCAAGGTCGATGTCCTTAAGCGTCAGCCCGCAGAACTCCGATATTCTCATTCCGGTGTGGAAAAGGGAGGTGCGGACAAATTCTTGGACCTCAGATTGAAAGAAGAAGATTCTTCCATCCCTCAACAAATCCTATATCTTCCAAATCAATATACTCAGAATACTCGTTAATCAGCTTCTTTATTTCCGGAACAACATAGTACTTCCACTCTTCTTGTGATGAAAACATATAACCAATTGCCATAATCTGATCGAAGATACGTCCTGTCT
>CAMEXG010000043.1 GCA_945947045.1 uncultured Spirochaetales bacterium
GAAGAGTGTAATAAAGAAAATCGAGGAAATAGCAGGAATAAAAGCGGAAGAGAAAAGAAGCGTAGGAACAAGGATAGGAAAAGTCAGAGAAGAATACATAATATGATTATATCCTTGTACTGAAAGTAAATCTTCAAATTATTATTCCATTCATGTGGTCTATTTCATGCTGAATCACTTCTGCTGTCAGAGAGGAAAAAGTAGAGACTCTCTCCCTTCCTTTCCAGTCAAAATATATAAGCTCAATGGATTCGAACCTCTTTGTTTTCCTGACTCCCTCCAGGCTCAAGCAGCCTTCCTCTATGTCATAAGGACCGAAGGAAGAAACAATTTGGGGATTAAACATTACTTTGACTGAATCGTCGATAAAGAGTGCCAAGGCTCGTTTTCTAACACCGATCATGTTGGCTGCCAGCCCTAGACAGGAACCTTTATGAAACAGAAGAGTATCTCGTAAGTCCTCAAATAACTCTCTATCTGGAAAAGAGCAGTCACAAGAGGGTTTAGAGAGATACTCTTCATCCCTTACTATCTTTCTTACCATTATTACATCAGCCCGACTATTCTGCCGTCTTCCGTTACATCGATTTTCTCTGCCTGACTCTCTTTGGGAAGACCAGGCATAGTCATGATTTCTCCTGTAAATACGACGATGAAGCCAGCTCCTCTACTGATCCTTATATCCCTTACAGTGAGAGTGAAAAGATCAGGAGCACCAAGTTTTTTGGGATCATCAGAGAATGAATACTGAGTCTTGGCCATACATATAGGAGCATTACCCATACCTATCTCGACAGCCTTCTTTATCTTAGTCTTTACACCTTGCGCAAAAGTAACTTTGGCTCCTCCATATACCTTGGTGACAACCTTCTTTATTTTCTCTTCTATGGTATCGGACAAATCATAAGAGAAAGAAAGTTCAGACGGTTTCTCCGTAAGCTCAACTACTTTCTCCGCCAGTTCTATGCTGCCGTCTCCACCCTTTTCCCAAGCTTTGGAGACAACCATATCTACACCCTCTTCCTCCACTCTCTTCTTTACTTCCAATACTTCCTCTTCGGTATCTGTAATGAAATTATTAAGGGCGACCACAACAGGAAGGGAGAATACAGACTTAATATTATTTATATGTCTCTTTAAGTTTACACATCCCGCAGCAACTGCTTCAGGGTTTGGGATAGACAAGTCCTGTTTCTTTACTCCTCCATGCATCTTAAGAGCCCTGACAGTTGCAACAAGAACTACAGCGTCTGGTTTGAGGGAAGCCGTCCTGCACTTAATGTCGAAGAACTTTTCAGCTCCCAAATCTCCTCCGAAACCAGCCTCAGTCACAACATAATCGCCTGTTTTAAGTGCCATTTTTGTAGCTAGAATAGAGTTACAACCATGTGCGATATTGGCAAAAGGACCACCATGAATAAAAGCAGGTGTACCTTCCAGAGTCTGAACAAGATTCGGTTTCAATGCATCCTTCAAAATGGCTGTCATGGCACCTTCGGCTTTTAAGTCCTTTGCAGTCACCATCTCACCGCTATAAGTGTAACCGACTATTATTCTCCCAAGCCTTTCCTTCAGATCCATAAGGGATGAAGAGAGACAGAAGACCGCCATGACTTCACTGGCTACAGTAATATCGAAGCCGTCTTCCCTTACAACCCCATTCTTGGCACCAAGACCAGCCACAATATGTCTCAGTTCCCTGTCATTCATATCCATTGCTCTGCGGATAGAGATGGAAGACGGATCTATATTGAGTGCATTTCCTTGGAATATGTGGTTATCGACCATTGCACAAAGGAGATTGTTCGCCCCTTCAATGGCATGGAAATCACCATTGAAATGGAGATTGATGTCAGCCATTGGTGCAACCTGCGCCATTCCGCCTCCAGTAGCCCCGCCTTTTACCCCGAATACAGGCCCCATACTCGGTTCCCTGAGAGCAAGGACAGATTTCTTTCCAATCTTTCTTAGTCCGTCTCCCAATCCGATTGTCGTGGTGGTCTTACCCTCTCCAAGAGGAGTCGGAGTAATGGCTGTCACAAGAATAAGTCTGCCGTCTTTCTTCTCTTTATTATCTGAGAGATAAGAAAGGTCTATCTTCGCTTTATACCTGCCATAGTTTTCAACGTATTTTTCTTCTATTCCCGCTTTTTCAGCAATGTCGCCGATATTAGACAAAACAACTGAATCTGCTATTTCAATATCGCTTCTCATCTTTACTCCTCCTCAAAAGAGTCAGAATCTATATCTTCCGCCTACAACAATTGAAGGCATAAACTTGAAACCCTCTCCAAATGATAACTGACCGTCTGCTTCTCCAAACACAAAGAAGCCATCGAGGATTTCATGCTCATATCCAACTCCGATAGATAATACAACGCCGCCCTTATTTTCTTTTAAGCCGAATCTCCAACCGCCATCCAGGAATGAATATAGTCCATCTAGAATAGGGATATCGTATCTGAGGCGTAGTGAGAGGGGAATATAACCCTTCACTTCATAGCCACCGGCGACTCCGATTCTAAGAGAAGGAATAACGGATACATCGAACATAGCCTTGATATCGGAATCGAAACCACTGTTATATTTGGCGCTGAAGGACAACGAAACAGAGAATTTATCAATAAGCTTACCTGCGTTTGTCAAAGGAGTAGGTTTGTTTTCTTCTATTACCTCTTCTATCACTGGAGACTCTGCCAAGACTTCCGTCTCCTTTTCTCCACCCTCATTCTCAAAAGAAGTCTCTACAGTGTCAGAAGGAAGCGTTGTGATTACTTCTTCACTCTTCTCTAATGTATCAACTGGAGAATCCGAAGATACAAGGAGAGGAGAAGCCTCTTCTTTTTCTGCATTGATTCTATCCATGAGATCTCTGACTTTATCCCATAAAGAAGAGAGTTCGTCTTCTGTAGTATCAGCTGAATATGACAGCATCACCACATCTTCTTCAAATGAGACACTGTACTTATCCAAGAACTCCGGATTTTCACTTAGGAGTCGAGATACAAAATCCCTTGCATCTTCCTCGCTCATGTTTGTTTTTATTTCACCATTGTCACTATGGAAATTGGATCTGAGAAGAACTGTACCGCCTCTATATACAAAAGATATAGGTTTTCTTTCGCCTTCTTCCTCTAATACTGTATCTTCATTTCTATCAATGTCTTTTTCTTCACTTTCCTCAATTAAACTCTCGTTGACAGTAATTAGAGGTATCTCTTTATCAAGAGTCTTAGGTTCAGTCGTCTTTTCCTGAGCGACGGTGACGACAGGACCGTTTTGGCCTTGAGCATCCTTTTTTTTGCAAGAGACGACCAACAATACTGTAACAATGATTACAAACGGAATAAGAAAACGCTTTTTCACCCTAATCCTCCGCTGTTTTGATTCTAGCATGAGTCGAAAGCTTTTTCCCATATCAATCACTTTGAACTATGTGTTTTTTATGTGCTTTCACCCCGACTTGTCTTTTTATTATAGAGGAATAATAAATAAGCACTTATGAAGATGATCGCATATCCTATTATTGAAGTCCAATAGGGAATCTGGCCTAGAAACAATATTCCCCAAAGGGCAGAGAACACTACTGTAAAATACTCGAATATGGAAATCTCCTTACTTGGCGCTTCCTTATATGCAAGAGTGATCCCGAACTGTCCAATTGTAGCGCTTACGGATGCCATCGACAGGTAGAATATCTGCAAAGATGACATAGGGGCATGGTCAATAATTACAATGGGGATTGCGACTATAGTGGATACAAGAGAAAAGCCGAATACTATCTCAGAGGATGGCATACCACGCTTTCCCAAAGCTCTTACACAAGCATATGCAGTTCCTGCTCCGAAGCCACCTATAACGCCGACGACAGAAGCCACCATACTTTCAGAAAAATGCATTTCAGGTCTGACGACAAAGAGCATGCCGACAAAAGCCAGAGAAACAAACAAGAATTGTTTCCAGTTTGTCTTCTCCTTCAAAATTAATGCAGAAAGGATAAGAGTAAAAAACGGAGCCAGTTTATTTAGAATCGATGCGTCGGAGAGCACCAAATGGTCCAATGCATAGAAGTTGCAAAAGAGTCCTATGGAGCCGAAAACAGCCCTCATCAATAGAATTCCAAGGTCTGATGGCTTGGTGTCAGGAGTATCTCCACTCTTTATAAAGAGAAAGAGAGAGACTATCATTGCACCCCCGTTCCTGAAAAGAGCCTTCTGAAATGTAGGAAGATCACCTGCTTTGACGACAAAGAAATTCATTAAAGAAAAGCCCAAAGCAGATATTATTACATAGAATATTCCTTTCTTTATATTTCCCTGATGTTTCATCTCATTGAGAATACTTCGTAAAGAGATTATTTCCAATATAAAAAGAAGTGGAAATAACCCTCGTTAACGAATTAATGTTCAGTATACTCCTCCCTCTCCTTGATAAAAGATAGATAAGATGACACTATTATGTGTTTTTCGAGTTTCTGGGAGGAGTATGTTTTCTATTCTTTTATTGATCATTATATACATGTCCTTCATTTCATTAGGCCTGCCGGACAGCATGCTTGGTGCAGCATGGCCTATGATATATCCCACCATTGGAGCAGATGTATCCATGGCAGGGACGGTAAGTATGATAGCTTGTATAGGAACAGTCATCAGTTCTCTCTCGTTTTCCAAGATAGCTAGACGCTTTTCCACCCGCACAATAACCGCATTCTCAATATTTGTAACTAGTTTTGCACTTTTTTTGATGTCTAAAGCCACATCATTATACATGATGCTTCCCATCTCTTTGTTATTGGGATTAGGAGGTGGATGCGTAGACAGCGCTCTTAACAACTATGTTTCTATCCATTACTCTACAGGGGCGATGTCATTTCTTCATGGCTTTTGGGGAGTAGGCACCACAATCGGCCCTATTCTTTTGGGGATCCTTATTCCTTTGGGATATACCTGGAGAACAGGATATTTCTCTCTTTCCATGATACAGGCGGTAATTCTTATTTTCTCTCTCCTTGCCTTCCCCCTTTGGAAACTAAAGGAAAAAGAGAATAAGAAAGAAGGCGTCTACGAAGACAACCCAAAAGTCATAGGCACAAAGGAAGCAATAAAAAGAAATGGTGCTGTTTTTGCACTTCTAGGCTTCTTCGCCTACTGCTCCCTGGAAAACACCATTATGGTATGGAATGCAACATACATGGTTTCAGGCGGACTCAACGAATCCACGGCTGCATCTTTTTCTTCTCTGTTTTTCTGGGGTATGACCATAGGAAGAATTATGACAGGCTTTGTTGCAGATAAGTATGGAGACGCTTTTATGGTTAGAGTGGGAGGAATAGTATTGATCCTTTCCATTATTCTCACTCCTATTGTTCCTATAGACTACTTCTGGATTGTCCTCTTGCTTCTAGGCTTGGGATGCGCTCCGTTCTATCCAATGATGATGCATCAGACACCCCGTTTATATGGAGTTGACGCCTCTCCTTCTCTTATTGGTCTTCAAATGGCTTCTGCCTATGTAGGCTCCACACTGGCTCCACCTTTATTTGGATTTGTCTCCAAATACTTGGGAATGTGGCTTTTTCCCCTTTATATCCTTCTTTTCTTTATTCTCCTTGTTTTTGCAACAGAAAAGAAAAGATCACTCCTTTCTTCTCTCGGCTTATTAAAGTAGGATTAAATGATGAAAGCCGAATGGGAATTCTCAGAAGAACTGGAAGATAGAAGGACGAACCTCGTAGTCAAGGGGTATGACAGTTATTGTCTTCAAACCATGGGAGGAAAAGAGATAGAGCTGGCAAAGGAGATTAATATTCTCTATAGGGATAAAGAAGCCCTCGCTCTTCCTTTTTTGAGAATCACCCACAAAAGTAAGAATGGTGTAAAAAGTACGTTTCAGAAAGTAATGCTTCCGGGTTATGTGTTTCTATATCTTCCAAAGGAATCAATACCATTTGAAATACAACCTGGGGGAATAAGTTTTCATTTTGTACGCAACGTTGATAAAAACGATTTTCTATTACGTAGAAGCGATGAAAAATATGCCCAGTGGATTTTTAACAGCGGCGGAATAATCGGCATGTCAAAGGCAATTAAAGTCAATGGCAAAGTCAGAGTTATTTCAGGACCTCTCTACAATATGGTGGGAAATATCAAAGAGTATTCCAAGAAGAATAGAAACTGCAGAATCGAAATAACTCTATTTAACCGTGTTATATCTATGTGGCTTCCTTTCCAATGGTTGGTTGAGGTTCCTGAAGAAAAGAAAACAGAAGATAATCAATCAAATAACAGTTAAAATTTTTCCCCTCGCCTGGAGGGGAAATCTTTTAGTTTCTATCTTCATTTTTGTCACTTAACTGACTCTGGAGCCAGAAGGCCGTCGCACCTTCTCTGTTTTTGTTCTCCATAAATGAGTCATATCCATAAGGCTTTGGACTGGACTTTTTTCTCTCATCTCTACCTCTGCCTTCTCTTCTATAGTCCCTTTTTCCATCGTCATCTCTACTTGACTTATAAGCTCTGGAAGTTTCATTCTCCCAGTCAGAGGAAGAGAATCTTCTATCTCTATTTGGGTATGAGTCACGCTTGTAGTTGTCTCTTCTACCGTCTCTGTCTCTTCTTCCGCCATATGTACGGGAATCGGAAGCGTATCTGTTGTAACTTCTTTCTTCCCTTCCGTATCCTCTGTCGTCTCTTCTGTCGGAGTATCTATCGTTCCTTCTATCGCTGAAGCGAGCTTCTCTATCCGAGTATCTATCATTTCTTCTGTCGCTGTAGCGGTCTCCGTCTCTATCTGAGCGTCTATCGCTAGGGCGGTAAGAGTCCCTATCAGAGAATCTGTCGCTTCTTCTGTCGCTGTAGCGATCTGAACTTCTGTCTCTATCAGAGAATCTTCTCTCATCCCTGTCTCTTCTCTCACCATAACGGGATGAATTTCTATCGGAGTATCTATCGCCTCTCCTGTCCCCATCTCTACGGAAAGAAGAGTCGGAACGTCTATCGTCTCTTCTCTCTCTTCTTTCTCCACTTCTCTTTTCTTCTCTTTCGCTGCCCTTTACTTCACCATCGTCGAAAGAAAACGCTCTAGGAGCCGCCTTAACTCTTCTCTCCCCTCTGTCCATACTCTTCTCTTCGTTGAGCACCAGCCTTTCAGGTGCTCCTTCTGTCTCTTTAATCTCGTCCATTTTTTTATTCCTGTCCCCGCTATTATAGTCTTTTCTTGTTTTTCGGGGTTTCTTAGCCATTTCCCATACCCTGCAACTTCTTCTCTTTGTCGAAAAGTTCATTGCAGTGACTTCTCTTGTGATCTCCTTGATCTCATACCAAGGATTTAATATATTTCTGTCCAATCCAAAACCACTTAGATTCTCTGAAAACAAAACGATTCCATTATCAGAAAGAATCTTCCAAATTGCCGCAAGGAATGGAACATGATCCTTTTTTACATCAAAATCTTCCGCTTTATGAGAGTTTGAAAAAGCAGGAGGATCGAATATTACTATGTCATAGCGCCTATTCTCTTCTACAGCTCTCTCTAGAAAGGTTCTGGCATCTTCCGCCACAACTTTATATTTTGTCTCATCCAAGAATCCATTTCTTTCCAAGTTTCGTCTTGACCAGGCTGTATAAACATTTGACAGGTCTACACTCTCAACGCTCTCAGCTCCGCCTTTTGCAGCATATACGCTGAAAGATGAAGTATATGAGAAAAGATTAAGAACACGCTGGTTCTGGGACATCTCCATTAAGAGGCGTCTGTTCTCAGCCATATCAAGAAAAAGACCCGTGTCTACATATTTTTTTAGTTCACACTCAAATAAGAGACCATTTTCCTTCACGATTACAGGACACTCTTCATCTCCCTTTTCGTGTTGTTCTCTTCCTTCTCTCTTTTTTCTTTCTTTCCAGATTACCTTCTCTCTCTCAACATATAGAAAACGGGAGACGATATCTATGATCTCTGTTATTTCGTCGTCCTTCCTAGAATCAAGACTGTAATCCATGATCCTTGCATAAGGGCCGTAAAGGTCCACAGTAAGCTCCAGATCTTCAAGAGACCTGTCATAAACTCGGCATACATCTGAATCGGTGTTCTTCATCCAGCGCCTGGCTTCAAGGCCCTGAGACTTGAGGATTTTCCCGAAATCCTTTTTTAGATATTCTTCCACACTCCAATGTTATCCTATCGGGAAGAAAAAAAACAGTGGTTCCATTTGTTGTTTCTTTATCTATGGGTTAATATTTATCTAACATGTATGACGAAGAGACATTAGAATTCATTAAAGAAAGGGAAGAAAATCTTGGAGGCCGTCTTTTATTGCGCACTTATGCCACTTGGTTTGCAGAGGTGGCGGGGGAAAGAAGAGAGTTCGGGGTCTTTATGTATTCTGACGGCGACACTCTGGTTATCGAAGACTTTTTCAGACCTTCCAAGGTCCTGGGATACGAAATAGAGACAAAGAGGGAGAAAGAGAGGAAAAAAAACTACAGAAAGATGGAGATCTTCCTTCCTGTTGAGAGAATAGATTCCATCAGTTTAGTCACAAAGGGAAAGGCGGAGACGGCACTGAAGACAGGGAATATAAATATCCCGCCATCCGGAGGTATATCTAAGGTATTCTGCCGCACCGTCACTATGATAAAAACAGAAAATCGTACATTCTTTTTTGAAATTCCCGATCATAAGAAGTTCATTAATGATATAAATAGATTCAAGAATAAGGAGAAATAAATATGAGTGCATTTAAAGCATACGACATTCGCGGTGTATGGGGTAAAGATTTTAATGAAGACACTGTCTATAAAATCGGATACTTTTTACCTGAGTTATTAAATACAGACCATGTTATTGTCGGACGTGATGTAAGAGCATCATCCCCGACTATCCACGACAGACTTATTGAGGGAATCACAGATAGAGGCGCAGATGTGTTGGATTTGGGATTAAGCACAACTCCTATGGTTTATTGGGCCACCACTCATCTTAATGCCGACGCTTCTGTGCAGATTACCGCCTCACATAACCCTGCAGAGTATAATGGTCTGAAAATCAGCCGCACAGGGGCTCTTCCTGTAGGTGGAGACAGCGGTCTCAAAGATCTTGAGAAGATGGTCAATGAAAAACAGGTGGTACCTGTAGAGAAAAAAGGTAGCGTCAAGGATTACTCTTATGTAAGAGACGAGTATGTAGAATACTTCCTCCCTCTCTCCAAAGGACTTGAAGATCTCAATATATCTCTAGACTGCTCCAACGGAATGTCGAATCTTGTCATTAAAGATATTCTTGCAAACAATAAGAACATCCACTACATCTATGACTCCTTCGACGGAACATTCCCTAATCATGAGCCGAATCCTCTGGAAGAGAAGAACTGTAGGGACCTGGAGAAGGAAGTAATAAAGAATAAGAGCGACGTTGGCGTCATATATGACGGAGACGCAGATAGAGTCATCTTTGTAGACGATAAAGGCCAATGGATACAGCCAGACTATGTAACGGCAGTTCTCGGCTACTACTATGGAAAGCAGGGCAGAAAGGGAAATGCCCTTTGTGATATCAGAACAAGTAAGAGCACCACGGATTACCTTGAGAAGAATGGATGGAATTGCACTCTATGGAAGGTAGGTCATGCCTTTGCAAAGATTAAGATCAGAGAGATCAAGGGTATCTTCGGTGGTGAACTTGCAGGACACTACTATTTCCAGGATTTCGGCAACTGTGACAGCGGCGTTCTAGCTTCCCTCCTGGTTCTACATGTAGTTAAGGACCTGAAGAAGGAAGGAAAGAAGCTCTCGGACCTCTTGGCGGAAATAGTTACATACGCCAACTCCAGAGAGACAAACTTCAAGCTGGAGAATAAAGATGGAGCTATTGACGCCCTCTATGAAAAATATGCTCCAAGCGCAGAGAAAGTCATGGACTTCGATGGATATAGAATCGAATACAGCGACTGGTGGTTTAATGTACGTAAATCAAATACGGAACCATACTTGAGAATTGTAGCTGAAGCAAAGGACGAGAACCTTCTGAAAGCGAAAATGGAAGAAATCTCAGCTATCATACACCAGTTCAATTAATGCGATGCCACCTTCGGGTGGCATTTACTTTCATATTCCTTCCACATCTGGATATAAAAGAGTTAATCGAATATTAATATTTATCATATTTATCTATTTTTGTTATTAATGACAATTATTTAATAAAATGTCAAAATAAATAGTGACCATTCATGTCATTTCAATTATTATCGGGGCATGAATATTATCAAAAAAGCATATTGCAGAATCTTTCAATTCTGTTTTTGGGCTCTGTATCCACTCCTTCCCTATAGGGAACCTGAGCTGATTGAGAATGGTCTCCAAGGTCTGTGTCCTATAATTAAGAAAGAGAACAAACACCATCCATTAATTGTAACAGACCAAGGGGTTAGAAAAGTAGGACTATTGGACAAAGTCACATCAGCACTGGATGAAGCAAACATCGTCTATTCCACATACTCAGATGTTGTTGCAAACCCGACTACAGATAATGTAGAGAAAGCTCTTGTCAAATATAAAGAAGAAGGCTGCGATTCTATTATCGCCATCGGAGGAGGATCATCCATCGATACGGCGAAAGCCTTGGGAGCAAGAATCGCCAATCCAAAGAAGCCACTTTCAAAGATGAAGGGGATACTGAGAGTAAGAAAGAGAATTCCTCTCCTTATCGCGATACCTACAACTGCCGGAACTGGCAGCGAGACAACCCTTGCCTCCGTCATCGTCGACAAAGAGACAAGGCATAAATATGCCATCAACGACTTCCCTTTAATTCCTCGTTACGCCCTTTTGGAACCGGAGATGACGAGGTCTCTCCCTCCATCTCTTACAGCGACAACAGGAATGGACGCCCTTACCCATGCCGTAGAAGCTTATATCGGTAAATCAAACCATAGAATGACAAAGATTGAAGCAAAGATTGCAGTAAGACTGATCATAGGGAATATTGAAAAATCCTATAATGATGGAGATCATATGGAGGCAAGAGCGGCCATGCTTCGAGCTTCTTATCTTGCAGGCTGCTCCTTTACCCGTTCCTATGTCGGTTATGTCCATGCAGTGGCACACTCATTGGGAGGCAAATATAACATTCCTCATGGATATGCAAATGCTGTCATCCTACCTTTGGTCCTGGATAGCTATAGGCCTGGGGTGGACAAGAAACTATGGAAACTGGCCATTGCCGCTAACCTGGCGGACGAACTGACTCCTGTAAAAGCTGGAGCAGATGCATTCATGGAAAAGATCAAGAGCCTCAACAAAGAGTTCGGGATTCCTTCTGTAATCCCTGAAATAAAGGATGAAGATATTCCGCAGCTTTCAAAATATGCAGATAAAGAAGCAAACCCGCTCTATCCTGTACCGAAACTAATGAATGCCAAAGAACTCAGTGTATTTTATAATAAGCTAAGGGGCTGATTATGCAGAAAGAATTAATCCATAGTATAGTTGAAAAACAAAAGGCATACTTTCTCTCAGGCGCCACTCTGGACGTAAAGGAGAGAATAAAGAACTTAAAAAAACTTCATGAAGCTGTACGAAACTATGAAGAGAAACTTCGATCAGCTCTGAAAATAGATCTTGGAAAGAGTGCCTTTGAAAGCGACATGTGTGAGGTAAGGCTTACAGAAAGTGAGATTTCCTACATGATATCCCATACAAAACGTTTTTCAAAAGACAAGAGTGTCTACACTCCCCTCGCCCATTTTCATTCCCATAGTTATGTCCATTACGCTCCTTATGGCAACGTACTGATTATGAGTCCATGGAATTATCCTGTTCTTCTGACTCTCGAGCCCCTGGCAGATGCTCTCTCCGCAGGAAATACTGTCGTACTCAAGTCTTCTCTCTATAGTCCTGAGACGACAAAAGTAATGAAAGAGATGATAGAGGACACATTCCCGGTGGAACTTGTCGCTTATGTAGACGGTGGAAGGGAGGAGAACCAGGCGCTGTTGGATGAGAAGTTCGACTATATTTTCTTTACGGGAAGTAAACATGTGGGACGCTTTGTAATGGAGAAAGCATCCAGGAATCTGACTCCTGTCACCTTGGAACTAGGAGGAAAATCTCCAGTAGTCGTAGAAAAGGATGCAGATATTTCTCTAGCCTCCCGTCGCATTGTCTTTGGAAAGTTCCTAAACTGTGGCCAGACTTGCGTCGCTCCTGACTATGTTCTTGTAGAAAGAAGTGTAAAGGAAAGACTAGTAGAGGGAATAAAGAAAGAAATAGTAAGACAGTTTGGAGATAAACCTCTTAATAACCCTGATTACGGTAAGATAATCAACCAAAAACACTTCCTCCGTATTCTGTCCCTTATAGACTACGACAAGGTGACGTTTGGAGGAAGAAGTAACAAAGATACTCTCCAGATTGAACCGACAGTTATGGTGAACGTAACTGAAAATGACAGTGTCATGCAGGAGGAAATCTTTGGTCCTCTTCTTCCTATAATCGAGTATACAAACACGGAAGACGCCATTAAATTCATTCAAAAAAGAGAGCATCCCCTTGCCTTCTATGTATTCTCAAAGCCGAAGAATGCAAAGAAAATCATGGAAAGAATTGGCTTTGGAGGAGGATGCATCAACGACACGATCATCCACCTTGCAACTAGTGAAATGGGATTCGGAGGCTTTGGAGAAAGCGGAATGGGTTCATACCATGGAAAGAAGGGCTTTCTATGTTTCTCCCATGAAGCCAGTATCGTAGATAAGAAAAGATGGCTGGATCTCCCCATGAGATACCAGAAGTATAAAGAGTTTTACCACTCTTTAATAAGATTCTTCCTTAAGTAGTCTGAGGCTCCTCACTTCCGGGGAGCCTTATTTAATCTAGCCCCCATCCTCTTTTCAAGTATTGCCTTTATTCCACCCATTCTATACTACATGATAAAAAGTATATTCACCGATATACCAATCCCTCA
>CAMEXG010000044.1 GCA_945947045.1 uncultured Spirochaetales bacterium
GTTTTCGGCGTAGATGGCTTTATTAAGTTCTTTTGCAATAGGCTTACGCAGTATATCCTCTTTTACTAGTTCCCGTGTCTTGATAAAGAGATTCTTTAAGTCTGCGTCTTTCACGCTTGACTCAAAAAATCCCCAGATTATCTTATCTTTTACTTCCCCGATTGTTTCTTCGCAAACAACATCAATGAAATTGCAACACCAGGAATCGATGTAGGAAGTGAAAAAAGGTTTGTATTCATCATCACTGTCTATATTGAAGGGAACTCTATAACAAGACCCTTCATCTTTATAAATATCGAGATAATAGATGATGTGGATGAAGACTTCTTCATAAGGATTATCTTTTTCCGGGTAATTCTTTTTATAGAAAGAAATCATCTCTTTTGGAGAAAAGTTAAAGAGTGATAGACGAGGAGGATAGTGGTCTAAACTGTATCCTCTATCGATTAAGATAGTAAATATGTCATTAGATGCCATCTCGTCTATTGCGAAATCCATAGGATCAGGATAATCATCATTATCCCATTTCGCTTGAGAAGGAAGCATACTGAGGCTCTTATCCACAAGATTTAAGTCTTCGTCCCTTATTCCTGCATAGAGAGCATCATAAATATCTCTCTCTGTTGCATATCCGACATCAATTTGTTTTGAGTAGAAGTTTGAAATATTTCTGTTCATGGAAAAAGAATACTTCTTTACAAGTACAATTATTTGTACAGATAATTGGCTATTATCAAGGAAAGGAATACAAGACATGCCCAATTTCAATAAACTTATAGTTTTGGCTTCCAAGCTTGCATCTGATGAAGGTGTAACTATTCAAGAGATATTGAGAGACAATGATATGGGATATAACAGCAGATCCTGCATCTATCAGGATTTCTATAACCTTGAGAATAGCTTTGGCCTCACGCCTTATAAAACAGAAAAGAATCGAGGAAAGAGCGGGAGAGAAGCAATATATAGAATAGATAAAGAGGAATGGAATGAATTCAAAAGTGAGTTCTTGACCAGGACCTTCTCCGACAAAGAAAGAAGAAGACTCTCTTTCATGCTTGAAAGCATCGGAAGCTTATCTCCTCTTGTAACTGTATCCACAGATGATATTATTCCTAAGCTCAACAGTATCATTGGTGATATCTCGATCGATAGTGCAAAGTATGGTGGATACTTCAACCTTGAGGCAACTAATATTCTTGATACTCTTCTAGAAGCCCAAGAAACCAAGGAACTGTTATACATCACATATTATGGAGAAAGAAAGCAACTCTTTGTTATCAAATGCTTTGTATTCTCTGGTGGAACCTACTGCTATGTAATGAATCAAGAAGGTAAGTCCTATATGCTTTCTGTCCAAAGAATAGAGAGAGTGGAGCGACAGCTGATAAAAAAGAACACTCCTTATCCAAAGCCGGATGTGGATATAGAGAAGGCACTGTCCGATCCTTTCGGAATCGTAAGGGAAACAGAAGAATTTGATGCTGTTGTCAAGCTAAGCGACGGACAAGGCTATTATGAGAAAGAAAAGCATTGGCCGGATAATGTGAAGATTGAAAGAGAAGATGACCACTGGCTCTATAAAGTCCGTACTTGCGGTGCATACTGGCTTAAGCGGTGGGTCATGTCTTTGGGAAAGGAGGCCGAACTTCTTGAGCCTGAGTGGCTTAGAAATGAGATAAGATGCGAGATGGAAAACATAGTCGCTTCTTATCAAAAACAATGAAGCAGAAAAAGACAGGCTTCTGAAGGAATGACATGAAGAGTAGGGGGGCTGGAATCAATTTCCGCCGACATCATAGTCGGGGACTTTCCGATCCAAAATCTATAGCCGGAATAAGGCCTATGCCCCTGCATACCTCATCCCTGATTTAGAGACTATATATGTCGGAAGAGGCTCACCTCTTCATTTTGGAACAGTGCAATCAGTACAGGATGGAGTCTCCTCTAAAGACAACCGGTATCGGCTGCACCCTAAGGAGGAAGATCCTTTCTGGAGGCCCTTGCTGTTCACATGGGAGTGAAAGATCTTAGTCTACATGATCCTGACAAAGAGAACTGAAGTCTGAGGAAAAACCTAACGTATTTTGAAATTACTCCCATCTCCGCCGGTCATGTTATCCCATGGCTGGCGGTTTTCTTATCCTTTTTGAAACGGAGAAAATATCTGTATAAAGATTTGTACAGATAATCAGGATAATGAGATTATCTCGGAGGTTTTCAATGGATAAATATCATTATAAGTATTGTGGTGGGATGTTTTTGGGTTTCACATTCCTAACAACCCCATGCTCAGAAATACAAACGGATTTGCAAAGTGCAAACATCCTGCTGCCCTGTGATAATTCGGCAGCAGAAGTATAAAGGCGAAATAACAAAAAGGAGAGATATTGTATGGAAAGCAAAACAACTATTCACACCCTGCTTCGGGGAACAGAAATTCATGTTCCTGAATATCAGAGAGCATATTCTTGGGATTCAGACATGACATCTGATTCAGCCTCCATCTCATCAAAACAGGTCGCCGTGTTTTTGAATGACATCATGGACTACATCAGTTTTGAGCGCAAGACTCATTACTATCTTGGTCATTTCATATTCGAACGACGTGATGACAATGGCTACAACATCATTGATGGGCAGCAGAGACTTACTACTGTGGAAATATGCATTTCAGCACTCTTGAATCGTATCGAAGAACTTAATGACCAGCTAAATGATGATGAAATCGCCATTAAAGAAGATATTCTCGCAATCAGGAAAAAGAGGCATTTCCATACTGTAGCTTATGATGATTCGGTCTTTGCAGACTACGTTGTTGAGGCAAAGCCCTTTGACAAGGAGTTCATCAGTACCCTTGAAACAGAGTCACAGCGAAGGATTCTTGCAGCTATGTCCTATTTCAGGACCGAGTTCTCAAAAATGGAATACGAAAAATTGAAATCCGTTATGTATGCAATTGCTGATGCTGCTTGTACAACCCACGTAGTTTCCGATAAGTCTGAGGCCGTGCAGATGTTCATATTCCAGAATGCCAGAGGAAAAGAACCTACAAAGCTTGAGATTCTGAAGGCAAAGCTTATGGATTATGTGCATATCTATGCTGAAAAAGAAGATGAGAGGACAAACTGCCTCAGACAAATTTCCGATAAGTTTTCAGAAATATACAGATCGGTTTCCATACTGGAGAGATACCACATGGATGAGGACAATATCTTGTCATGTGCTTATAGAATTCATAAGGATAACCTCTCTGCATATTTCACACTGGATGATATAGATAAGGAGATGGCCTCTTCTACAGCTAAGATTCGCCTTGTCATGCAGCTTACTGATACGATTGCCCATAGTTTCAATGCAATAACAGCCTTTGTAAGGCTAACAGAAACCAGAAAATATGAAGGCATGGAAGAACTCGTCGCTCTTGGATATTTCTCTCTTGCTCTGCCATTCATCGTCAAGTCTTTTGCATTCTCTTCAGAAGATAAGGACAGACTCTCAAAAGCTCTTGCAGACATTATAGCGAGGAACAGCATAATAGGAACACGTGCAGTTCTCGAGCGCAGACTAGTGGATGTATTCAGCGGAGTGCTTTCTGTTGATAAAGTAATAGATCGTATTGAATGGATGAAGACTACTGAGGACTGGTGGTGGGCGTATTGGAATAATAACGCATTTAAAAGGGCTATTGATGGCGAGATGTGGCCTTCTCAGTCTGTAAAATACATACTCTGGAGATATGAAAACTATCTTCATAGAAATGGAAAGGGAGGATATAAGTCTCTTTCTCCGGAAGACTTGAGGACAATGACTGTAGAACACATAATGCCTCAGACTCTTCCGGAAGGGCCTGATACAGGATATGATCTATTTGATGGAGCTGATTCCGAATCAAGAAGAATGTCATACACAAATCAACTTGGAAACTATATCCTGATTTCGGCTAGCCATAATTCCTCCATCGGCAATGGCTCTTTCTCCGAGAAACGAAAGACCTACTGCTATGGATATCAGCAACGTGAAATCCAGGATATGACCTCAGGAAGAGACAGTTGGACTTGTGCTGATATTGATGAACGGAGACAGAAACTTGTAGCCTTTGTTCTTGAAGATCTCTAATTGTTACCTTAATGGTTGTTGTATTTATTTCGTCTTCATCACAGCAGGATCTCCATATCCTGCTGTGTTTTCCCTTCCAAGGCTATCTTTCCCTTACCTTCAGCTACAAGCGGGCCTTAGCGCTGCAGGGGACTATCCTCTGACACCACAATCAAGTGACAGGATTAGTTCTCGTATGAATAGCATTCGCACTTGCTATATTTTCCATTATTGACAGCGTCTGGATTACGGTAAGGAAAAAGGTTTTCTGGCCATAGTACAGTGTGCTGTGGTAAAATTAAGGAAAGAGGAAAGATCGGAGGGTATGCTGAGGGAGTTTTGATAATTCTTTTCTATAACAAGTATAAAACATAAAAGGAGAGACAAAAAACTCTCCTCCTTATCTCATCCTTTTCCCATTTGTGATATGATAGAAAGAGCGGTGGATATCATCTCCATCAGTTATTCGTCAATGTTGTTTCCATAGTCTCTTCTCTTTCATTCATTCGTCATGCTTTTATCCTGATATATATTAGACTATTGCTGTCTTCTTTTAGATTTTAGTTCTGTGTATTTATCGGTGTACTCATTGATAAACTAATACCACAGTATTATATTATAGATATACTAATACTACAGTATTATATAAAAGGCATCTTATGAAACAAGATTTAACTATCTACCACGGCTCTCAGGAAATTGTTGAGACACCAAAATATGGAATAGGCAAGAAATACAACGATTACGGTAGCGGGTTTTACTGTACGGAAAATATTGAGATTGCAAAGGAATGGGCTTGCCCTGTGAAGAACGACGGTTACTCCAACAAATATGTTTTGCACTTGGATGGAATGAACATCATGCATTTGACAAAGGGGAAGTTTAACATCCTTAATTGGCTTGCGATTTTGCTTGCTCATAGAAAGTTCGACATCACATCGCCTATAGGTAACAATGCAAGGGAATTTATTCTCGACCGCTTTATGCCTGACACAACCGGCGTTGACGTGATGATTGGTTATCGTGCAGACGATTCGTATTTTTCCTTTGCTGAAGATTTCGTGAACAATACAATCTCCCTGCGTGATTTGAACCTTGCAATGCAGCTTGGTACGCTGGGAGAACAGGTGGTTCTTCTCTCCAAGCGTTCATTTGGACAGATTGAATTTGTAGAGTACGAAGTTGCTGACTACCGTGAATACTATTATAAGAGAGCCAAACGAGATCAAAACGCACGAGCCACTTACGTAAGCCAGAAAAAGAACTTACAGCAGCTTGTGGATGATATTTTTGTTCTCGATATCATGAGGGAGGACATGAAGCATGACGATCCACGCTTACAATCAGTTATATCTGAGTAAGGCTTCCCGTTCTGTAGGGAATATGCTCCACGACGCAGTAGTGGAGTTCGATATTAGTGGTACGGATTTTTTGAAACGTTTTATTCAATCCGATATTGCAGAGCAGTTTGAAAGCGGCAATCCCAAATACATAGCAGGAAAAAGCGGCTTGGAGTTATTCTTAGAGGTCATGGAAAAAACCACTGGTAAAAGCTACAACGTAGAGATTATTAAAAGCTACGAACGAAGCCCGGAATACTGGGTTGGATGGGTACTGACCCATTATCAATGGTACTCTGGTCGCACTTTCAAGAGCATACTCGATACCGTATCTCACGATGAAATCATCGGGCTTTACGGGACACTTCACGAAGCAGACGTGCAAAAGAGTTATGAGGTTCTGGATGCTCACTTTGCAAATAGCGAAAGCAAGCTGAAAACTGTCAGAAAGCAATGTGGCTTGACACAGGAAGCTCTTTCCAATGAATCGGGGGTTTCTCTCAATACCATCCGGGCATACGAACGCAAAAGCAAGGATATAGATAAGGCTCAGTTCGATATTGTAATGAGACTAGCAAAAGCTTTGAAGTGCAATGTGTCCGAATTCCTCGACTAACTTGGCTATATCCGGCACTTCATGTGGCAGGTTATTCCATGCATTAAGAGTTTTGTAAACTCCTTCAACTCATACTCCAGGCCGCAGTTCCAGAACAAGTCGGCATACGACATGTTCGTCTTCCTTTACGGAGAGGATGCGGCAAGAGCATTGGGGCTCAGCAAGATTCCTGCCAAAGATATCAACCTGACCCCAAGCTGCCTTAAGCCGACGGAAAGCTGAAAATGAATCCGGGAGCCGGCGTCAGCCGTTGGCGAAACATGCTCCGACAGCCTTCCCGACAGGATTGCACTTACTTATGCGAAAAAACAAGTCTGGTGCTCTCCTACGCCTTTCCACGCCCAAATTTCCGTCTGTACGTCTGATTCTAGTCTTTTTCCCAAGGAAAACAACAGCCTGCCGCCCTTTGTTCCCTTCTTTTCGTTCCTGAGGCAGAAGAAAGTTGCGCTTACTTCTGCAAAGTTGCAACAACCTCTATAAAGTTGCATTTACTTTTTCAAGTGACCGGATACTCAAAGGAGAAAACAGAGGTAGTGTAAATTCCTTATTTTCTTGAACTATTGTCTTGACGGGGGCTTAGCTCAGTTTAGGGTTTCGCCAATCCAAGACAGCAGAATGAAATTAAAAAGGAGAAGTTAAACTCAGCGGTCAACCTGGCCCCCCCTTCTTCCTCAGCTTGCCCTGTCTGATTTACCTTTTCAGCGTGCTGTTTAACCCCTCTTGAGAAAAAGCTGACGAAAACATTTACTGACAGAACTATTTTAGAAAAATGGTAATGGAACAAAAAATCTAAAATAATATGGCAGTTTGTGAGAAAAGGAGTATACTTTAGAAAAACGGTATATGTGGCAAAAAACTTAAATGGAGAATGATATGGTAATCAGACGGGATCGATATCTTGAAAGGCTTACCAGTAAGCAGAATAACGGAATGATAAAAGTGATTACTGGAATCAGAAGATCAGGGAAGTCATACCTGCTGTTCAATCTCTTCTATGATCATCTTCTTGCTTCAGGAACTCCCGAAGATAATATCATATGCATTGCACTTGATGACGTGGAGAATGAAGCATATAGAGACCCGTACAGACTCTATTCATACATAAAAGAACGAGTCCAGGATAACAGAGAGCACTACTATGTCTTAATCGATGAAGCACAGTATGCAATCAGCAAGGAAGAAATGAAGAATCCGGATGAACCGATCAGATTGTATGGTGTCCTTAATTCTCTGTTGAGAAAGAGTAATGTGGATGTCTACATTACTGGAAGTAATTCTAAATTCCTTTCTTCAGATGTGATGACTGAATTTAGGGGTCGCGGAGATGAAATTCATATTTCCCCTTTATCATTCTCTGAGTTTTACCCCGCTTCAGGGCAGGAAAAATCAGATGCATGGAGAGATTATCTATACTATGGAGGATTACCGCATATCCTGGCAGAGAGTGGGGGAGAGGCAAAGAGCAGATATCTGGAAAAACTAAATAAAGAGATGTATCTGAGAGATATGTGTGAACGCTATGGAATCCGGGATGAAGAAAGCATGTTAATTCTTATGAAAGTCATCGCTTCTGCCATTGGTTCACTATCAAACGCACAGAAGATATCAGATACATTCAGGAGTAGTGGCGATAAGGTTATCACAATGCCCACAATATCCAGTTATCTGAAATATCTACAGGAAAGTTTTGTGGTAGAGAAGGCAGAACGGTATGACATCAAAGGTAGAAAGTATATCAGTACACCTTCAAAGTACTATTACTCAGATTTGGGTCTACGGAATGCTTTATTGAACTTCCGACAATTTGAAGAGACTCATTTGATGGAAAACGCAATCTACAATGAATTAATCTATAGAGGATATAGTGTGGATGTGGGAGTTGTTGAAACTCGGGTAGACGAAGGCGGAAAGAAGGTCAGAAAACAGCTGGAAGTGGACTTTGTTGTAAATCAATTCAATAAACGTTATTACATCCAATCAGCATTTCTAATTTCTGACAGAGAAAAATTTGAACAGGAGCAGGCTCCTTTGGTAAAGATTCCAGATTCTTTCAAGAAAATTGTTGTAGTCGGAAATAATACCCCGATATGGAGAAATGAGGAAGGAATCACCTTCATGGGAATCTACGATTTTCTGTTGAATGAAAACAGTCTGGATCTTTGAAAAAGGGACTGCGGACCCTAACACCAAGAAGAAACTCGCCCGACAATCCATAGTCCTTCACTGCCTTTTCCAAGTACCTGACCATAATGTCCGTTCCGGAATCCAGCTTCGCCTCTGCAGAAAATGCATTGTCCTGCCTGTCATACATGCATACGCTGTTGGTGTCCTTATGTACATCTATCCAGACATAAATTTCACTCACTTTTTAAGCAAGTCTATTTGCATCACAAAACGAATAATTTCTTATTTGTGAAAACTGCTTGTCAGGCTAGAACTTTCCACTCTTCAGTAATTTCACTAATATGGACACCAATCGGAGAGTTATTCTTTGATATTCTGAGCATTATTACTTTGTTGAGCGATTGAAAAAAGAGCACTTAATTCTTTTCCACTTTCCGGCATACCTCTCTTGATCCATTCCAGCATCCATCCATAAATGCCATACGCCCAGAAGGATTTCATATATGCCTCAAGATTCATCATTTCAGGCGTAATTTGAATAGTACTTATGATGGTTTCCATCATTATGTAGGACATGCCTGCATTGTAAAGCGTGGTATAGAAATTCCTGTGATCCCGGTAGAAGTCAAACAAAGATGAAAACAAGGTTTCAGGTGCAGATTCCGGATTTGATTCAAATAACTTACCCCACTCTTTAATGAGACGATCAGATTCTTCTTTCAAGATATCCTCTTTACTCTGGTAGTTTCGATAGAAGGAGACACGTCCGATTTTAGCCCTGCTAGTAAGTTCGCTGACAGAGATATCAGAGAGAGGTTTTTCTTTAAGGAGAGCAAGAAGAGCAGCTGTGATCTGCTTTTTTACATAGGTGTTTTTTTGTTCATTGTTCATGTTCATTTGATGAAACAATCCTTCTTTCAATGTATCATTTTTGTTGAAACAATTGTATCGTCTATGTGTTTATGATACATTTTTTCAACGATTTGTTAAGTAGGTTCTTATGAAAAAAGTAATAAAAATCATAGGCGTTTTTTTTGATTTCGGCAGTGGTGATTACCGCTGTTATAGTGATGGTTATTCTCAATAAAACCGTCCTTATCAAGCATCCGGAACTCATTGGAGAACCGGAGGTTGCGAAATGGTACCGAGTTACTCCAGAAGGAACGAAATCTTCTGACGGCAGTGAATGGCACGGTCTAATAAGAATAGGCACGGAGAACAAGGTTGTGGTCTATTTTTTCGGAGGTGGCGTCAGCATCAACGGATATACATCTCGGCGAGGGACAGAGTTTTTTGCCACAACTGCCAAAGTTCAGGATTTTGTCGCTTCGGGTGGAATTGGGAGCAATGCCAAGGATAATCCTTTCAAGGATTGGACTTTTCTGGTTCTTCCATATGCCTCAGGAGACTTTCACAGTGGAACAGGTGAGTATCACTACACAGAGGGAGGCAAGGAAAAGATTGTGTATCATAACGGCTATAACAACTATTCTGCATTTATGGACACGGTTAAGCCCTATGTAGGGCAGCCGGATACACTCTTGGTGACGGGCTTTTCTGCAGGTGGCTTTGCTACCTCTCTTTTGGCAGATGATGTGATTGATCGCTTCCCCTCTGCCAAAAATACTACAATCTGTGTGGACAGTTCGCTGCTGCTCTATGACGGGTGGCATGAAACTGCCACCGATTTGTGGCAGTCTCCTGTTGAGATTTCAAACAGGTTGACTGGAAACAATCTGGTGCTTGATAGCCTGACAGCACTTTACAATAAGCGTGGAGACTCTATTAAGATTCTCTTTGATTGTTCCTATCGTGACGATACACTGCAGGAGTATCAAGCCTTTATACGTATGGGCAAAATGGAAAAAAGCAAAGAAAACGGTGATCTGTTCCAGAATGACCTTAACGAAATGGTTCGTAGCCTGCAGGAGAATATCCCCGGCATCGGCATCTATATTTGGAATTATAACGAAGACCCGAAAACACATAACACACAGCATACAATCATATCCAGTAATGTTTTTGATAAGCTGGAAGAGGGCGTTAGCGTTGCGGATTGGATATACGCTGCCGTGAATGGTGATGTGCAAAGCCATGGCCTTGAGCTGCTGGGAAAATAAGAAGGGAAGGAGGAGTAATAAAAGTAGATAACGTGGGTTGAACCAAGCTTCCTGGTTGCACGATATAATGAAAGCGTGTAACGGAATGGAAGGGCCAAGACTATAACTCGTCATTTTTTCTAGTCCATGGAGGCTGCGAAGGAGAATGAAGGGTTTTAGTCGAAACATTCAATGGTTCTTGGAAGAAGAATAGGAGATTGGATCAACACCCAGCAGGACGCCATTTCATTTTGTTCGCAAAACCAGAATACAAGGGAGAAAGAGAAATGAACTGGCAGAGAGACATCATCAGCGTAGGGATTGACCTTCACACGACACAGTTCACCGTATGTGCGACGGTAGACGATGACACAATCATCCTTAGGGAAGTGTATCCTACAACGGAACAGGGATACAGGGACTTCATAACCTGGGCGCATGCAGCGGAAGAGGAATACGGATATGGCGTTTCCATAGAAGTGGAAGCAACAGGGAACTCAAGGTACTTCAGGAACGCGATGGAGCGTGAATGATTTCATGTAATCGTGATAAACACGTTGAAGTTCAAGGTGTTAGTAGCAAGTGCATCGAAGACGGACTTCAGGGATGCAAAAACGATTGTATACTTTCTGTCCAGGGACATGATCCCTGAAAGCTACCTGTGTGACCAGCCAACCGAGGAGCTGAGGAAACTACTGTCGGAAAGAGCGGATCTAGTATCGCTGATAGTGAAGACAAAGAATAAGGTATATGCACTGTTAAGGGGATATGGAATGCAGACCACAGCCGCCCAGTTTCAGAGTGAAAGAAAAAGGCAGCAACTTCTCATCGGTCTCGAGAACCATCCCTTATATACGGAGCGTGCTGCCAAAACTCTTAAAATGCTACTGGATACTTTAACCGCACTTATTGAACAGGCCAAGGAATATGAGGCACTGATCGACGAGTTCACGCTGGAAGATGAAAACACTAACCTCCTGAAAACCATACCTGGAGTAGGAAGGATCACATCTTCCACCATCAGTGCGTACGTCGGGGATATCAACCGGTTCGAAACATACAAGCAGTTCGCCGCATACTGCGGACTTACTCCTTTTGTGAAGCTTTCGAATGAAGGCGTGTATATCGGACATATTACAAAGAATGGACCGACTGAACTGAGGATGAATATGGTTCATGTGGTCATGGGAATGCTGAGAGTGCAGCGCAGATTGCAGAACGTATCTCTCATCATTGATTACGCAAGAATGAAAAAGCTCAAGGGATCCGGGAAGAGCATAATAGCTATTGCCAGGAAACTGAGCCGGATCATATATGTGATGCTGAAGACAAAGACCGCGTTTGACGTTGACAAACTGATACAAGGTGAATATGAAGCAGCATCCTGATAATTGAAAAAAGTTAATGGCTTCCAGAGGAGAGTTGTTGACTTTTTATAGGAGGAGTATATGGATTTCATTGCTTTTGGAGAGATTCTTTTTGACGTTTTCCCGGACAAAGCCACGCTTGGCGGAGCTCCGTTGAATGTTGCAGGTCATATGACCAGGCTCGGTCTGGAGGGCAGAGTGCTCTCATCCGTTGGCGATGACGAATTAGGTAGGCGCGCCCTTGGGGAAATAGAAGAAATCGGACTCTCCACAGAGATGATCAATGTTTCCTCAGAATATGAAACGGGAAAGGCTATAATTACCCTCAACGGAAAGAATGCAGAGTATGAGTTCAACGATCCCTCTGCATGGGACCACATCCCGCTTCCGACTCTTCCTAGCCATGTAGGTCTCATCTATTACGGCACTCTTGCCCAGAGAGGGGAGAGCAGACATACTCTCGATTCTCTCCTCTTTTCAGTGTCTTCAGACCATAGATTCTTCGACGTGAACATTAGAAAGCACTTCTACACCGATGAAATAATCGAAAACGGCGTTAAAAATGCAACAATTCTTAAGTTGAATGACGAAGAAGTCGACATCGTACTGGACGCACTCCACATCAAGGAGAGGGGATATACAGGACTTGAGAAAGTC
>CAMEXG010000045.1 GCA_945947045.1 uncultured Spirochaetales bacterium
CGATAATGCAGAATAATGTTGTATTTTTGGAGAATAGTATGAAAAAGAGAGTTTCTTTTAGCTCTATATTGACGATATTTACAGTGGTAGTAATGGTTGTCACTGTGCTATCTTCATGCACTGCTAATAATACTTCACAAGATCTAGTTTCAGTTAGACTAGATGATAGTGAATCTAGAAGACTATCATTACAGCTAACTACTCCAAAAGGAGTGGGTTCCATGTATTATTATCCTATTTATCTAGGAACAGGAAACCACTATCCTGATAATACAAAATCAAAAAGTGAAATATCCGAAGAAGATTACTTGCAATACGATGATAGTAAAGGCATTGTATTAAGCCAAGGATTATGGGAAATCTTATGCTTATATAAAAATGAAAATGAAGTAGTTCTTACAGGTACTACTGGACCAGTTTGGGTCAATTTGAATACTTCTCTCTTTTCCGTACAATTTTCAGATAATTCTCTTTCAATTACTTATTCAGTAACTAGTGAAGCAAGTAAAAGCATTATCTGTGAAGCAAGTATTTTTTCTTTTGAAAACGGTAGTCTTTCTCAAACGCCAGTGGAATCATTTGAATTACCTTTGACTAGTAAAACTATAACACCAGAAAAAACTTTAAAAAAATCTGTTTTCAATTATTCACGAAGTGATTTTAATAAAGCTGGTTGTTTTGCTCTTGTGCTTTATGTAAAGGATGAAACTGACAAACCACCTCTTTTTACCGATGTAATCGGTTTTGTATCTAGGTTTGGTAATGATATCTTAATCAAAGGAAGTTGCGAAATCGAGAAAGGTAGCAATGGCGGGAGTTGTATTTATTTACCTAATATTAGTGATCCCACCGATCCAATGACAAGTGAATATATAGATGCAACCAATAACCCTGACCCTAAAAATAAAGGAGAAGAAGCATTAAATAAAGTAACAATAAAAGACAATACTGTCTATGTAATTAATCCTGATTCAGGCTCAAAATCAATGACATTAGGCCATACTAATTCTAATGACGAAAAATCCGAAAGAATTGTTATAGATCCGAATGGGGCAGAATTTGGCATCAACCTAAAAGGTACGGATGTAACTCTTACGACATTATCTAACATAGATAGATTCTCAGAAAGTTCTGCAATAGTTGTATTGAAACCTAACAGTAACATGACGTTATATAATTACGCTACTGTAAGCAAAGATGCTACATGGGCTTTTATGGAAGAAACAAGAATTATTTTAAGTTCAGAAGCAAGACGTTTTGAAGCAAATACTCTTATTAAAGGTGGTACATTAAATATCGTTGGAAACAATTCCCCTTCTGGTATTTCAAATGCGAAGGTTTTCTTTAGGGGACCTGTTGCAACAGATAGCGATACAAACCTATCACTTACTGAATTGGATCACACAACAGTAAAACAAGGAGCAATTAATCTATATAGTCCTGGAGGAGTCATCAATCGCGATGGAGATGTTCAATTGGATGCTGCTGTTGGAATATCATCTTGGACAACTTCAAAAACCAATAATGAATACACTTCAACTATAACAGGTGATTTAAATTGTCAAATAACTATCCAAAACGGAGCAAGTATTGTAGCTGTAGGTGATATGCAACAATCTTCAAGGTTGAAAGACACGGCACATGGTATATATATACTTGGTAAGAAGAATAATACTAATACAGGCTCTATAAAAATCGTATTAGACAATGGTCACATCTCCGCCTCATCATCTGGATCAGAAGAATGTGGAATAAGGATTGAAAACTTTAACGGCACTATTGAAATAGAATTGAAAAACGGTTCCTCTATTTCATCTAAAGAAGGAACAGGAATTAAATTAATAGGATGTCCTAATATAATAATAACAAAGGATAGTACTTCTAGTATCTCTGGTGGTTCATATGCCTTTTTTTCGGATAATAAAACAGTAAAAGAGATATCTAATAACTCATCATTCTCTCTCAAAATGGAAAATGGCAAAATTGTATAAGTTATTACAGAGATATGAGAATTGTATGATTACAGGGCTGATTTTGACCACTCAGCCCTTCTCTTTTGCTTGTTTTCTTTGTTACTTCTTTCTAAAGAATGCCTGACTATAGCAAGTAGTATATTCAGGAGTAATGAGAGCAGAAACTCCACCCTGAGGCACAAAGCCTGCAGCAAGGATAGTTTCAATATCCTCTCTTATTGCTGTCTCGACTTCGTCTTCCTCCTCATCCAAGAAGTCATCATAATCATCGTCATCGAGTTCATCGTCTTCAAAGTCTTCTTCAGCGAGTTCCTCGTCCTCATCTTCGTCGTCATCATATTCCCAATCTTCATCATCTTCAGGGATAAAAATACCATCGTTCCACTCATAAACGATGTAGTCTCCCACAGCAGTCTCTGCCTTTGCAGCGAGAAAGATTGTTCTTCCTTCCAGTTCAATCGAGTATGCCATAATTATTCTCCTTTACCTGGGGTATATAAATAATATATCCCATTTATGCTTAATGCAAAACGGGATATTCAATTATTCTCTTTAACTACACAAGAATCACTTTTTCTTTTCAAACCAGATCTCGTTGATCACATAATCCTTGTCCATACCCTTCTGCTCGAACTTCGTAAGAGGACGCCATGTAACAGGAGGTGCAAAAGTATAGAAAGGATTCATTAATAGTGGCTCTCCTTTGACAAGTTCCAATACTTCGTCGGCATATTCCTGCCAGTCTGTGACCATGTAGATGTAACCACCCTTCTTTAGCTTGGTAGCAAGAAGATGCAAAAACTCTGGGTTCATGATTCTTCTTTTGTGATGCTTCTTCTTTGGCCAAGGATCAGGGAAAAATATATGGAAGCCTTCTATTGAGTTATCAGGGATCATGTGCTCCAATACATCAACAGCGTTAAAACGCATTACTCTGACGTTATCGATATCGTTCTCACCAAGAGTCTTTAATAGCTGAACAAAGCCTTTTAAATATACTTCCAGGCCTATGTAGTTATACTCTGGCTTAATGAGAGCCATCTTGGCTGTAGTCTCGCCATTACCAAAGCCTATCTCAATAATCGTAGGGTTATTGTTCTGGAAAATATCGGAGTATGAAAGCATTTCGTCCTTGAAAAAGAGACCATATTTCGGCATATACTTAACGACGTTTTCCTTCTCTTTATCTTCAAGAATGTTATTCCTCAAGACATAACTTTTAATAGTTCTTTCTTTTCCTTCCCTGATCTCTATTTTACCGAGATTCTCTAGTATTTCTTTATCTTCCATCAGATTAATCTCCTGAGTGTTTCCAATATAAATTGAGCTTTATCTTTAAGTGATACAGCCTGAGTATCGAGAGTAAGATGATCCATTCTCCTTGGATCAAGTCGCACTCTTCCTCCCGATAGAGATACCAAGTGGACAACCTTACTTGGGTTTATTACAGAGACTTGGCTAAACTCGACGTCCGCTATTCCCCTGGTCTCCTTTAAATGATATATCTTAAGTTTTCTGCATATTATCTTGATCTCTGCAATACAGAATAGGTTATCGACCTCTTCAGGTATTGTGCCAAATCTGTTTTCCGCTTCACTCTTAAGACCTTCAAGCTGTCCTTCCGTGGTAATGGAAGCAATTCTCTTGTACATCTCGAACTTTGCAGAAGGATCAGTAATATAAGAGTCTGGTATGAAGCCTGTATAATCCAACTCAAGAAGAACATCACGTTCATTGGCTTCTTCTGTATTTGTAAGCCTGTTGATTTCTTCTTCGATAAGCTTGAGATACATATCTAATCCGACAGCCTCCAAATGACCGGACTGTTCTCGACCTAGAATATTTCCAGCTCCTCTTATCTCCATATCTTTCATACTGACTTTGAATCCTGATCCAAGTTCAGTATTCTCACTTAATACCCTGAGTCTCTTTACTGCATCATTGTTAAGCGTGCCTGTATCAGGATAGAAAAGATAACAGTATGCCTTTTTATCACTTCGTCCTACTCTTCCCCTTAATTGATAAAGCTGGGCAAGTCCCAATCTGTCGGCTCTGTCTATGATGATAGTGTTGACGTTTGGAATATCGATTCCGTTTTCAATGATAGTAGTAGAAACAAGAACCTGCACACCTTCATAAATGAAGCGATGCATTATGTCTTCCAGTTCCTCTGATCCCATCTGACCATGAGCGTACTCGATTATTGCGGAAGGAATGGCCTTTCTCAGCACCATTGCAACTTCTTCCAAGTCTTCGATTCTATTATGAAGATAGAATACCTGTCCTCCCCTTTTCAGCTCTCTGTTGATGGCTGTAACAACTGTATCCAGGTTATATTCCTCTATCTCTGTTGCTATAGGGAGTCTTTCACGAGGAGCCGTAGTCAACAAGGACATATCTCTGACTTTCAAGAGAGACATATAAAGAGTACGAGGAATAGGAGTTGCGGAGAGTGTAAGACAGTCTACATTTGTCTTCATCTGTTTTATCTTCTCTTTGTCTTTTACTCCGAATCTCTGCTCTTCATCTACGATCAAAAGACCAAGATCTTTAAATTCGGTATTCTTCGACAAAATCTTGTGAGTACCGAAGAGAACGTCTATTGTCCCTTCTTTTAGTCCATTAAGAATCATTCTCTGTTCTTTAGAGGAGACAAACCTTGTGCTAAGCCCCGCTTTCACAGGGAAATCACCTAAACGCTTCTTGAAGTTTTCATAGTGCTGCTGAGCCAGAATTACTGTAGGAGCAAGGAAAGCAACCTGCTTACCCGACATTACAGCCTTAAAGGCGGCTCGGAAAGCAATCTCTGTCTTTCCATAACCTACGTCTCCGCAGACAAGTCTATCCATACACTTGTCGCTTTCCATATCAGCTTTAATCTCTTCTATACACTTAAGCTGGTCTGGAGTCTCAGTAAATGGAAAAGACGCCTCGAAGGTAACTTGCCAGTCATTATCTTTCAAGAATGGATATCCATGCCTATGCTCGCGTTCTGCATAGAGTCTTACAAGTTCCGCTGCAAGTTCTTCGGCGCTCTTTCTGGCTTTCTCCTTCTTCTTGCTCCAACTGGTGGAGCCCATGGAATCAAGTTTAGGAGGTCTTCCATCATTACCAATATACTCCTGGACAAGATTCGCCTGCTCGATAGGAACCTATAATACATCCCCCTCTCCATAGCGGATCTTAATGTAGTCTCTCTCGCTCTTACTCCCTTTGACTCTATCTATCTTCTCAAACTGACCGATACCGTAGTTTACATGAACCACATAATCTCCAGGTTTAAGAGAAACAAAAGAATCCAAAGGAGATGACACAGTCTCCACCACAGCCTTTCGTCTGGACTTCTTCTTTCCGAAGATTTCGTTATCCAAGACGACAGCATACTTTATTTCCGGTATCTGAAAGCCCATAGAAAGATCGGAGACAGTATATTCTACAGTGAAATCTTTAAGGACATTCTCCAGTCTCTCTTTCTGAATATTGGATGGAGCTACAATGTTTACATGCCATCCTTCATTCTCCATCACCCTCAGTTCATCTTTGAAGAATGTCACATTACCAAAGTATGAATGAGATGGTTCAATAGAGAAATGATAGTGGTCCGGGGCCATTATCTCGTAGATAAGGAATCCAGATTTCAGAGAAGAGACAAATGTTTGCCAATTATAGAGATATTTTTCAGGGATAATAGAATCGGGGTCCGTCTTATAGGCTTCATTAAACCTACCCTTCGCTTCCTTCTCCATTGCTTTCCAGCTGGTGTCGACTTTCTCCATTCCCAGTATCATGAAGTAGTCGTCGCTGCGTAGAAAAGAAGCGACGGACTCCATCTTCACCTTCAACTCATCCTTTTCAAACATCAACGGGATGGAGACGCTTCTCACACTTTTATCAGCTTGCTGGGAAAAAGGATCAAAATATGAGATACGGTCGATAGTATCCCAATCAATATAGAGTCTTATGGGCTTATCAAAGGAGAATGGATAGATATCCATTACTTCTCCTCTGAGGCTGTAGCTTCCACACTCTATACACTGGGGTGTCCTGAAGTATCCATTCTCAACTAATGTCTTGGACAGTGCGTCAGGATCTATCTCATTTCCGGCCTTTAGGTTTAATGTCATGTCCGAGATGGATTCCTTTGAAAGAAGTGGTGAGACAAAAGAACGGAGGGAAGTTATGACAATAGCCTTCTTTTTGTCATTCATCTCCTCCTGAGCCTTTCTTCTCTCCTCCTCCTGCCTTGAGGCGGTATACTCTGAATAAAGCTGCTTACCATCAGAAGGAAGAAGAATCACAGCTGTGTCATCTACAAAAGATAGGTCTTCATATAAACCTTTTGCATACTCTTCTGTGGGAGAAATGGCAAAAACACGCCCGCCCCTTTTGTCAGAGACAGCCTTTACCAAAGCAGAAAGGGGGAAGTAATCGATTGTGTCGGCACTGATCAAAGCACTCTGATTCTTCAGAAACGCCTTATATGCCGTACTATTCTTGATGTAGTCATTGACTATTTTCTCGTATGACATTTAGACACCGATGAAAATATATCAGAAAACAATATGTGTATTCAACATTATTGCATTTTTGAGAGTTACGGATGATCAATTACCAAATTGACACAGGTCTAAGGATTTACTGGAGGAATTTTGGCATCGCCTTCGTGAAAGTCAAATAAACTCTAGTATTCTATTTTTATTATCTCTTCCATAAAAATGCCTCAGGTAATAAAATTTTATAGGAGGCAATATGGTTCTCGATAAGTCAAAGCTAGACAGGGTGGAAAAAGAAATATTAGAGTGCGGCAAGTGGGCGGTGGAGAAGCAGTGCGACCTTCATGTCAGAAAGAAAAGCGATTCTTCTCCTGTTACGGAAGTAGACATCACTATCAGTAATAGAGTCTTGTCTCTTCTAAAGGAACTCTTTCCAGATGGAGCTATAATCTCAGAAGAAGAGACTACTGATATAAATGATGATGCACCATATACTTTTGTCTTGGACCCCATAGACGGAACTGATGTGTTCAGTCAAGGCCTCCCCTCTTTCTGTATAGCTTTAGGCATATTGGATGAGAAGAAAGAACCTGTCGGTTCCATGATCTATGCACCACGCTTTGGAAATGCAACTGAAGAGGGTCTCTTTCTCCGCCTGGATCCAGAGGGAAAACTTCTATTAAATGGTAAGGAGTGGAAGACAAAGGGAGATAAAAGGGAAATAAAGCAGATAGCAATGTCTTCTTCAAATGTATGGCGTTTCGATTTCTCCGCTTTCAGAGGAAAGGCAAGAATCTTCGGTTCCACCATCATTCATATTATTGCACCTGTTGTATTCTCCGGAATCCAAGCTTCCATCAACGAGCCGTGCTTTATCTGGGATTATGCAGCAGCCCACGCTGTAATAAGGAGCCAGGGAATGGACCTATTTAATCCTGACGGGACAAAATATGTTTATACTCTCGATTTCCTCCATAAAAACAGAAGTGCAACTTGTTGTTACGGAGGCTATGAGGAAAGCATAAAGAATCTCAGGGAAATCTGCCCACTGAAATGATTTGAGGTTTATAAGAAGAGAAGAACTTACTCACCACAGAGTCAATATATTCTCTTCTGACACTTATCACTAAATCTATGTCCATATCCGTGGCTTTAAAGAGATAATCAGAAAAGCCCCCATTCTCTACTTCAAGCATACCCACTTCGTCCAAGACCACAACAGAGTTATTAAGGGAGAGGAGCTTCTTGTTGGCCTTACCGAAGGCCAATGTGTTTATATACCATCCTTTCCATTTATCAACAAAAAGTGGATAAGGAGTAAGAAGAAGAGTCTCTTCTTTAGTCTCTAGATCCCTCAAATAATACTCATGGCTCTTATGTACTGTTACATACCCCTTAAAGGAAGAAAAATGAGAGAGGATATAAGTAGTCTTTCCCTCCCCTCTCTCACCGGTAATTATCTTAAAGCTCTTCATCTAAGAAAGTCTGCAATACGCCATATGCCCTTATTGAATCCTGACGCTTTATTATGAAAGTCAAGACATTCAATGTGGATACAATCTCGTAGATATTTATATTCTCCCATGCCAGTTTCCTTGTTGCCAGATATGTAATACCCGGTGTTTCCAGGAAGTTGTCTTTGAAGACAATAGTAAGAGCAACCATATCTCTTTCCCTGGCGATGACCTTTTCCTTCTTAACAATTTCATCGATAAGGTTTTTATACTTATCGCTGACAGTGACGACAATCTCATGTTCACCGATTGAAACATTCAAGAAATCACCATTCTCAGGATGGACTACATTATATAAAGCGGGAAGACGGGAAATAAAGCTATTGGAACGTGCAATGTTGACGTCATATATACTTGTCTTCATGCTAAGCTCATAGTCGATCTTTCTTTCCCCGCTGTTAAGTGTCGTCTGTTTCTTCAAGTCCTGGGCATAACGGCGGATAGCCATGACGATTGATGCGCTTGACACTTCACCGCCATAAAGCTGTTCTACTTTAGGCTTAATAAACTGAGCAAGATTAGAAAATGAGATTACTTCCTGAATTAGCATCTCAGAAATAAAAGGAGATCTGTTTATTACATCTTTTACACAACTTGCTGCACTTCCTGCCATGTGAAATATCCTCCATTATGTTATTTTAATAACTTAATGTTACAAAAATCAAATAAAATTCTCAAGTACCAACATTATGTTTTTTTATATATTCCTAAAATTGATTTCTAACACTAATGATATAAAAAAAAGTATCTTCATCAAAAAGAAAAGAAGATATAATGGAAATATGATCTGTCCTAAATGTGGCTCACCCCACGATAAAGTATTAGAAAGCAGAAGCAGCAAAGAAGGAACCTCCATTAGACGGAGGAGAATGTGTATTGACTGCGGATACCGTTTTACAAGTTATGAACACATAGAAAGAAAACCCATCGTGGTAATAAAAAAAGACGGACGGCACCAGACTTTCGATATAGGCAAAGTAGAGAGAGGTATCAGGACATGTACCGAGAAACTCCCTATAGGACAGACAGAGATTGAGAAGACGCTTAGAGCCATCGAAGACGAAGTCTACGAGATAGCTCAAGAGAACAAGAACTCAATAACAAGCAGGGAGATTGGAGAGGCTACCCTTCGTAACCTATACCCCCTCTCCCCTGTGGCATATGTACGCTTTGCAGCCGTCTACCGTGCCTTCGATACTCTTGATCAGTTTATAAACGAAATTGAGACTCTGAACTCCTAAGAGCGCCTTACATCGAACCATTTACCTGTCTGGGACTGGTTTATCTCGTCATTCAGGTGTTCTGGCTTCAATATTTCATTTGCACAGTCGAGACAGAAATTGTCTGTCATACCTGCGACATAGTCCATGATCATCCTCTTGTCACTGCCCTCTTTCTCCATATATACAGGGTACATCTCTTTCATATGTGAATAGAAACCTGCAGCCAGCATGTTCCTCTCTTCCAAGTAACCTTCCTCCTCAAGGCCGAAAGATGAGTATAGTTTCTCAAGATAATCCACAATAAGATTAATGAGTCTTGAAAAATACTCCGTGTACCCATTCATAATTCTGGATCTATATATCTTCTGATAATTGAACTCGCTGAAGGCCTTTACAGCTTCGAAGACATAATCGGAGAATCCAATCCCCTTCTCTTCATCCGCTCCTTGAATAAGGTCGTTTACCAGTGCGGTTATTATCCTGCTGTTTGTGGTTCCAAGCCTATCTTTTACAATATCGGGTAAGTCGTCACTACTTACGATTCCAAGCCTCGAGGCATCCTCAAAGTCTCTTCCAAGGTATGCAATAGTATCGGAAAAACGGACTACTACTCCTTCATATGTAGCTGGAATCAAGCCGGTACGGGAAACAAGAGACTTCATATCTTTCTTCTTGAAGGTAGGAACGAGCCTTTTATTCAAACTCTCTCCATTATGAGATACTATTCCATCCCTTACCGCATAGGTCAGATTTAGTCCTTTTCCATTGTTGGACAGAAAATCTACAGCTCTGAGAGAGTTTATTTCATGTTCAAAGGGCTCCAATCCCCTTTGTGTGCACAAAGAACTAATTATCTTCTCTCCAGTATGGCCAAAGGGAGTATGCCCCAGATCATGGCCCATTCCTATGGCCCAAGCCAGTTCTGTATCCAAACCCAAAGGTCGGCAGATAGTGGAGGCGATGGAGGCTACATGCAACACATGCTCCATACGCGTACAGATATGATCGTTTGACGGTGCATAAAAAACCTGTGTTTTATGTTTGAGCCGTCTAAAAGGTGAAGAATGGATAATGGCGGTAGTATCTCTGTAATAAGATCCTCTTATATCTTCTTCTCTAGGCCTCTCCCTCTCCATCATTTCGCCATCATTCATCATATTTCTTAATAAAGCCATATTTGCCCACCTCCGCTTATTTCATTATAATATAACAAGAGGTTTCGCGGTGATAAATTTCATTGTTCCAACAATAGCTCTTCTTTTGACTTTTCTTGCAGCAATTGCATCCTTCAGATATCTTTGGAATCGCCAAGGAATCTATTGGGCGATCCCCTTTCTGATTTCACTTATACTCTTCTATCAAAACCTTACCACCCTATTGGAGGCTGCGGAAGCCCAGGGGGACTTTATAATAAGTTTTACCAGTACTCTTCCTTTAGTCCTCTCTATTCTTTGGTATACTCTGATTGAGGCATTCCACTTCGCTCTCAAGACCGAGCGCGAGTATAATAAATATGTGGACCAATCAAGAAAGACATACAACGAAGCCAGGTTTGTCCTTCTTACCGAGAGAAGAAAAACAAGAAAAGAACAGGAAGAGAATAAGACAAAGGCCACAAACAAGCCTATCACACCGTCTGTCCCTATCTATAATTTCCCCGATGATGAGAAATAAAGAGAAATACGACTGAAGGAATATAAAAAAAAGGTGGAATCTGATAAACTATTCCATCATGCAGGAATTAAAGAACAATCTATTTTTCGTAGGTATAAAGCACTCAGGTAAGACAACCTTCGCATCTCGTATTGCTTCACGGCTTCTCGTTGAGTATTCTGACTCAGACGACTTGATTCTGAATACTCTTGGAGGCGAAAGCGTAAGGGATTACTACAAGAGAGAAGGAAAAGAAGCCTTTATGAAAAAAGAGGTGGACGGAGTTTCTTCCTATATTTCTTCTCATCGCCACTCTCCTTTTATCCTTTCTCTCGGAGGTGGTGCATCTGACAACCCTCCCCTTCTATCGCTTTTACACGACAACGGTAAGATCATCTACTTGAAGAGAAATGAAAAAGACATGCTGAAGGTAATCCTTAAGCATGGTATTCCTGCATTCTTGGACAAAGACAACCCGGAGCTTTCATTCTCTCTTCTTTACGAGAAACGCAATGCCATCTATGAAAAAGAAGCCGACCTTGTCATAGATCTCGGTCCATATAGAGATAAAAAAGAAACAGAAGATTTTATTTTCTCTATTCTTAAGGAGAACAATTATGTCCAGTAATACTTTTGGAAAAATATACTCGTTTACAACATTCGGCGAATCCCATGGAGAGGCTTTGGGTGTAGTGATAGATGGAATGCCAAGTATGGTTGAGGTGGACTATGACTTATTACTTTCAGACTTGGAAAGAAGAAGACCCGGGCAGAGTTCACTCTCCACACAGCGTAAAGAAGGAGACAAACCTGAAATCCTATCAGGTGTATTTGAGAACAAAACAACAGGAACTCCCATCGCCGTAATAGTAAGAAATACAGACCAAAGAAGTAGAGATTACTCTAATGTGGCCCACTCATATAGACCGGGACACGCAGATTACACTTATTCGGAAAAATATGGTGTGAGAGACTATCGTGGTGGCGGCAGATCCAGCGGAAGAGAAACCATAGCTAGAGTAATCGCAGGTTCTTTTGCAAAGATGGCCCTCAAGCATTTCGGCGTTTCTGTCAATGCTTCTCTTGTAGCTGTAGGTGATGTAAAAGCCGAAACAGATACATGGGACCCACCATTCCTTCCTCCTCTCTACGCTCCCAAGGGCCCCTGGGAAGAAAAGATGATAGAGAGAATAGAGGAAGTAAGAAGAGAAGGCGACAGTATAGGAAGCATCGTCGAGTGTAGAATCGACGATTTGCCTTCAGGACTAGGAGAGCCCGCCTTCGAGAAGCTGGACGCAGTGCTGGCCCATGCAATGTTCTCTTTGGGTGCTGTGAAAGGCTTTGAAATAGGCTCAGGTTTCTCGTCATCATTAAAAAAAGGCTCTGAGAACAACGATAGAATAAGAATGAATAGCGGTAAACCT
>CAMEXG010000046.1 GCA_945947045.1 uncultured Spirochaetales bacterium
CCGTTTCTAATGACCTCATGGTCTTCCACAACATAAATAAGCTTCATAGAAAAATGGTGTCTCCAAAAAAATTGTTTTTCAAGAGAAAGATTCGCAAATCTATATAAACTACAACTTAGCTACTACTTTCCAACTATCTTTCTTACTTTTTGACTCTGCATCATAGCCATCTATTGTAATTTCTCTCTTCTCTCTATCCAGACTGATAGTGTACCACCAGCCTTTTGACTCAAAAACACTGTCTGTCCTATGGTATGCTGCAGCGTTGAACTCCGTATATCCCCTTCCGTCTCCATAGAGGATGTTACCTTTGTGGTGATGACCTGAAAGGACAAGAGAGACTCTTCCTTTTTGGCAAATATCCATAAACCTAGATACCTCTCCTTCGTCTCCCATTCCTGTCAAGAACAGAGAGTGGTCAAAGGTCCCTCCAGATACAATATTTCCATGAGTGACTACGATTTTGAAGTCTGTGTCGTCTTTCATCAATGCGTCTTCAAACCATGAAAGCTGACGGGAAGAGAAAGAACGAAGAGAGTTGTCTAGGATGTATATCGAGATATCTCCATCGGGAGTGGAGATTAAATAACTGCCGGTGGAGTCTATTCCATACTCGCTTTCCATCAGGTCGGCATATGTCAGATGTGTCTTGGCCTTAAAAATAGAGTTGAGAAAGAACGACGGAAAGTCGAAGCCTTTGTAGTCATATGGATGTCTATCATGATTACCCTTAGTCTCCAGATACAAAGAAGATGTACTCATAATATCACTAATGAAGTCTTTCAATGATTCTGACATCTCTCCGTCATCAGCCATATCACCCCCGGATATTACAACGTCATATCCCCCTTCTTGGATAAATGAAAGAAAGTTGTCGTCATATCTTACAACGTCGCTTCTATTCCTTTCCCTTCCTATATGGGCGTCAGTGAAGAATACAAGAGAAGAATTGTCGACACTTACCTCTTTTCTTTTTAGAAAAGGATTGGTGTCATATTCAGAAGTTATTGATTCAGGAATACGACAGGAAGCGAGTATTAATGCTAAAGCCAATATGAAAACAATCTTTTTCAAATACTTCCCCCCGTCAGTAAATAAAACAAAGAACTATGCCTAGTGTTACAAAGAATACTATTTCCCGTCTATATATCGGTCAACTCAAAAACAAAAAAACCCGGCAGAACAAGCATATTCTTCTGATCTATTTGAGAGAATTACCAGCATTACCTTTAAGAGTGAACTTCATCACCAGTCCCGAGCTTTGGAGATTAAGCCAAGGATCCATTAAATACTCTGCGCCTCTCCCCCAGAACTCAATGGAAAGGGCAAAGGACTGGGAAAAATCTCTTCTGGCTTTAAGGAAGAAAGTCTCCACCGCCTTGAACTGTCTCTCATACATCATGTCCATGATTATTCCGAACGAAAAAGAGTTTTCTTCAGCCTTTAAGTCTATCGTTAAATTTAATAAAGGGGAAAGTGAGAATAAAAATGAATCAAGATGATTGTATTTTAGAGCCGCCCCCTGTACCCCAAGACCAAGATTCAAGTTCACATTCTCCGTTCCATACTTTCCATTCACGTTCCCCTTTACCATAAGCGTACAGGCTCCGGAAGAGAAGTAGTTGAAAGCTGCTCCTGTGTTCCAATCGAAAAGATGGGAAAATCTACCTTTATATCGGGAATCGATAGATATATACTCTCCGCCATTCTCCATTAGAGCGATAGAGAACTTTTCAGTCTCTCCCTCCATAACAAAGTAATGGCTATTATTTGTCTGACTATTATACCTTAGTCCAAAAGCCACTGAGTATTCGTCAGAGGCGAAGAGAAGAAAAGGAAGTACAAAGAGTGATACAACCAGAAATACCTTTTTCATCTTAAATACGCTTCGAAAAACTCCTTATTCTCTTCTCTCCTGTCTTTATCATATAAAAGAGAATTAATCGAAAGAGAAGAGGCTGCATTTATATTGTCGATCCTATCGTCCACAAAAACAGCATCCTCCGGCCCCACATTCTCTTCTCTTAATATGTACTTGAAAAACTCCACATCAGGTTTAGCTATCCCCATTTCATATGACAAATACAAATGATCGAGATGAGCGAGGGGTTTATCATCCATATTCCTAACCACCTCCATATGTGGAGCAAAGGTATTGGACCCCAACACGCATCTATGCCCCTTCTCCCTTAATTTATCGATCGTTTCCATAATGAAATAGTTAGGAAGGGGGTGGAAGTCTTTAATAAAGAGATTATCATCAACTTTGACGTTATACTTTTCCCCCATTATTCTCAGGAAATCCATTCCATCCATCTTTCCTTCCATAAGATCTTTGTCATAGATGCCATAGAATGCTCTGAACGGCTTATATTCAAAGCCGAAGCGTCCTGCAATAGCCTGAAGATTCTTCACATTAAGAATCAGGACTTCCCCCATATCGAAGATAAATAATTTACCCATAAAGATACTTTATCAGAATATATGATTATTATCATTCCTCCAATGAAGAATTATCTTTCTTTTTTCTATGTCTCTTTACTATGAGGGAGTAGATCAAAACTCCGACTATGGTACATGCAAAAACAACAGCCATTATAATCAAAGCAGACACATAACTCTTGTCGCCCATTGCACTGCCGCCAGCTGTAGACCCCCAGATGCCAGGAATTCGAGCGAAGGTGGCTATAAGAATAAAGGTAGAGAACTTAATCTCCGTTAGTCCGCAAAAATATGCCACAAGATCCTTAGGGGTACCTGGAATCAAGAATAATAGGAAAATGAGAATATCTCGGCTCTTTGAAGATTTTAGAAACTTCAATTCATTGATCTTCTCTACAGGGAAGAAAGACTCCACCAGCTTATATCCGAAGTATCGCACCAATAAGAATACAAAGGCACTTCCTATCCCCATTCCGATGACACAGAGAATCATTGCCTCAAAGTGTCCGAAAGCATATCCTCCCGCCACTTCCAAGGGGCCTCCGGGAATAACAGCTACAAGCACCTGAAGGATATTCATCCCTATAAATGCTATTCTCCCCCATATCCCCATGGAATCTATCCAGACTCTGAAGGCTTCGGGATTCTTGGCATGTTTTACCATAGGAACGCCTATCACAATAAAGAGGAAGAGAGAAAAAAGAACAAAAACTAAAAATGCAGTTATTGAGAGCGCTTTTTGACTTTTTTTCGATAGATCATTCCACTTTTTCTTTTCATTCATGGGAGAGAGGATAATATCTTTTCTTGCTTTCGACTACTTTGTTTATAGAGTCAATACTTTTCCACCCATCTCTCCTGTAACAGAATCGTCTTTAAGTGCAATCTTTCCATTTACCAATACTAAAGAAAAACCTTTGTTACTTCTCTCGTCCGCTTCTCCAAGGACATTCGGATCAAAGACGGTGATATCCGCTTCTTTCCCTTCCTCAATAAGGCCTCTGTCTTTTAGACCGAAACGCTCTGCCGTCTCTCCCGTCATTCGTCTTATACCCTCTTCCATAGAGAAGAGTTTCCTTTCAAGCACATACTTCCTCAAAAAATGAACGGTGGAATGGAAAGATCGAGGATGAGGCAGGGGAGACGAATATAAGCTATCCGTTCCGAAACACATAAGAGGATGGGAAATAATCTTCTCCAGTCTCTCTTCTGTTTCGGTAACATCCGTCATTACCGCCAGTCCAGTCTCGTCTCCTAAAATATCAAAGAGGGCGTCCAAAGGATCTTTCAACTCTTTTATTCCTGCTATCTCAGAGAGAGTCATGCCATTATATTCAGGATGAGTCGAGAGATATAGAGCCTTAATTGCGTCGGGTCCTACCATAGGGTATACACTGTCCCAGCCCTCAGGGTTCATTATCTCATCTTTTATCACTCTTCTCTCGCTTTCAAGGGACAATGCCATTCTCTGTTCAAGTCTGGAGTAAGAAAGCACCCTGGGTGGAAGAAGGGAAAATAGACTTGTAGAACCGAAGGTATATGGATAGACGTCGAACTTTACATCAACTCCGTCCCTTCTATACTTCTCAATAAGATTAAGCATCACATCTATATTCTTCTCGTTCTCTTTTCCTATGGCCTTCAAGTGTGACACCTCAAGTCTCACTCCGCTCTCCCTAGCTAGTTCCAACACTTCCGACAAGGACTCTACACAGCCCCTACCTTCACTTCTATGATGGACGGAGAAAATTTTGTTTTTGGAAGCTACGACCTTTAATAGAGACAATAACTCATAACGGGACGCAAATACACATGGAGCATAGTATAGACCTGAAGAGAAGCCTATGGCACCTTTATCCAGTTCTTCCGACAAAAGTTCACACATGGCTTCTATTTCATCTTCTCCCGCTTCTCTTAGGGAATCGCTCCCCATAACATAGGATCTGAGGGCTGTATGAGAAATAAGAAAAGCTTCGTTACAACCCATTCCCTTTCTCAATAAGTACTCTTTATAAGAAGTGAAGTCATTCCACCTCCAGTCTTTCCACTCTCCAAGCACATCCTTTACATAATCCTTTAAAACAGGATTTTTGTAAGGAAAGACTCCTATTCCACAGTTACCGGAAATATCTGTAGTAATCCCCTGCCCTATCCTATAGGATGCGGAGGGATCGGAAAGGAGAAGGAAATCTGAGTGAGTATGGCTATCTATGAACCCTGGGGCTACTATCTTGCCGCTACAGTCAATGACCTTCTTACCACGGGAAATGTCGCTTTTTGTAATAAGGGCGATGGTGGAAGAGAATATTGCAATATCCGCCTTATATCCCCCTCCTCCTTTTCCGTCCACTATCAAACCGTTTTTTAAAATGACGTCATACATTTTTCTTTATCTCCACATATGACCTAAGTACCATTCTCTCCATAAGAGAAGTCAAATCCGTGTATACTCCCTTACTTGAAACAAGAGAGAAGGCGGCCTTTGTTTCGAAAAGAAGGGAAGAGTCCAAGAGAGGAGGAAGAACGCCGCCCCTTATCAACTCCCCCGATAGAACAAGATAAAGAAAGAAGGAGAGAGCTGTATCATATGGTGAAATTCTCCCTATTTCTCCAGAGATGATGGCGGAAGAAGAGAGAGGATGCAGCAGAGACCAAGAATCCTCATACTGCTTCAGCATGGTCTCCATTGCAGCTTTGACACTGACCTTCTCTTCTTCATCCTTAGATTCTATATACTCTCTATCATATTCGCCGTCACTCTCTTTTATTCCCTGCATCAAACGGATGTATATTTCTCTTAGCGCTCCTCCGTTCCACTTGTCTCGAGAATGGAATAAGTTCTTAAGAATGGAAGTAAAATTCACTATCAATAGATGTTCCTGAAGTGAAAGAGAGTAACAAAGCTCACCTTCAAGGACCACCTTTACGTCTTCACTTGAGACTTCCTTTCCATCCAAGAGAAATAGATATGAGATTGTGGAAGGAAGAAGTCGAACAAAAGAAGAAGAGGAATCGGAAACAGAGACTCCTTCTCTTGCTTCCTCCAAGGCCTCGACGTCCACAAAGCCTGGTCTTATGTCCAAGTTGCGGAAGCGTCTTAATACTCTTCCGTCTCCTGGCTTAGGTGCATCGGCAGGTATGAGCCAAGACCAACCGTTTCTAACTGCTCCATCAATTCTTCCGTCATTACAAAGTATTCTTACCCTGCGTCCTGTAATCCCCCATTTTCGGGAAGCTGTGTTCACATCCATGTACTGCATAGTGTGATTTTCTATCAGAATAAAAAGCGGTGCAATATAAATTCGGAATAATTTGTTGTTTCTATATGCCTTTTGTTCCTACATCTCAAAAGAAAAGAGCTCTGAAAGCCAGGAAGAAGCCAGGTCCATCCAGCTTTCAGCCCGTTTCTCCACCACACCCACATCTTTTCTGCAAGTTGAAAGTCCATGCTTACCTTTAGTAAACATATGGTATTCGTAATATGCTCCGACTCTCTCTAATGCTTCAAGAAGCATGATAGTATTCATTGGAGGAACCGACTTGTCTTCTGTAGTATGCCAGATAAAAGTAGGAGGAATCGAAGAAGTAATCTGATTCTCCAAAGAAAAGTACTCTAATCTCTCCTTTTCGCCTCTTGTAATATTATCTCTAGATCCTTCATGGCACCACTTTCCCATCGTCACCACCGGGTAAGAGAGAACCAGGGCGTCAGGTCTTGATTCTTTCCCGTAACGCTCCCAATGGGCGCCTAAAGAGAGGACTACATGTCCTCCTGCAGAGAAACCCATAAGAGCGATGTTGTCTTCCTTGACCCTGAACTTATCTCTGTTTTTTCTTATAAATGCAACAGCCTCAGCCGCCTCCTTTTCAGGTTCCCTCTTCTCTATTTCCTCTTTTGTAACTGCATATTCCAGCAAAAAGAGATTGAAGCCGCGAGAGAGAAACTCCAAAACGATGGGCTCGCTCTCCCTTTTAGATAGATACTGGTATCCACCCCCTGGGAAAACAATGACAGCGGGTCTTTCTTTATGGCTCTCACATTTATCTGTTATATCTTCCCTTATATAAGACTTTAAAACTGCTCCGTCACTTAGTTTATGCTCATTATATTCCATTTTCTTTTCTATACTCTTCTGTATCTCTTTTCATCATCTCTACAAGTTTAGTTGCGGAAAACTCAATGGGAAGGGACTCCATCCCCTCCTCTATTCTCTTCCTCTCTTCCTCGTCCCTATAGTAGCGCTCTATTATATCGGCCTTCTTCTCGTTGTCGTCCTCGCACCAGCCGCAGTAGTGGTCTCGGAAGAAAAGGGGTGTGGAGCGCGCCATGTACAACACCTCGCTCACCAGAAACGGTCTCTTCAGATAGAGACTCTCCATAAGCGAGTTGGCACCTGCCTTACCCATCTGCATGTCGCACGCCATGATATACAAGGGGACGTTGTCCACAAAGCCACGCATCTCCAAATCAAAGTCGCTGTTCAGCTTCTTGAAGAGGGAGAACTCCACCTCTGTGGTCCTGCTCCTCCCTCCTATGACTACAACCTGGGCGTCTATCCCCCGCCTCTTGAGGCTGTTAAGGAGCTCTGGGCTTCCGATCCCCTCCCCTCCCAGGTTATACAGGATGGTAAACTTGTCTTTGAGGCCAAGCCTTCGCCTAGCCTCGCTCTTGTCTACCTTCTCCATTGTCTCGAACTTCCTGGAGAGGGGGAATGGAGAGAGCTCCACCGTGGCTCTGGGCTGTCCCATCGCTACTGTATGCTCCACGCCTAACTCCGTAGGCACATACACCTTCGTTATCTTGCCGTCTATTCCGCACTTCACCTGGTCGAAAAGATCCGCAACATAGTCGTACACAGGGCACTTCACACCCATCTTCTCTATCAGGGCGGGAAGAAGCGTGGCCCCCATGAAGTTAGTGGACACTATGAAGTCGGGCTTCTCCTTGTAATACCACTTCTTGAAGTTGCTAAAGCCCCTTGGATCGTTTTTTAAACTCTCCAATAATCCATGGGCTGTACGAATATTTGACAACCTGTTTACTTTCTTCTCCAGTTTAGGATGACGCAGCAAATATCTCCAATAGTGTTTACTGACCCATTTTATAAAAGGAGCTTTGAAGATGATGAATAAATCCTCGACAACTGCTTCGTCCCCCATATTCTTCATCGCATCAGAAAGAGCTACTGCAGGAACATAGTGTCCCTTACCTGCGTCAACATACAAAAAGGCTCCTTTCATCTATTATCCTCCATAAAACAGAACATGCCATGCTTCTTTTGCTTTCTCTTTATAACGAGCTTTATACTCTCTTAAGCCAAGACCTCTGATCATGACCCTAAGTAGATAATAATAATACTTAGTCAGAAAGAAAATTGAACTATTTATGGAAATTTTCCTTTCTTTGTTGTCTTCAGCTTTTTTTATGTTGAAATAATAGGCATCCATTTCAAATAACGAAGAGGGAGAGAACTTGCTGTGACTCAGTCCTTTTTTGTTAATTCTATATGAATAGATGGCACCGGTGTCATACACCACTCTCTCCGCTTCCCTTATAACCCATGGCATAACAGGAATATCTTCAAAGATCATATTCTCAGGAAAAGAGAATGAAGTGAAAAGGCTCTTCTTTATTAATCTCGAATGAGGATAACAGAAAAAACCTAGGGGTCTTGTCATAAGAGAGGAAAACTCCCTGCCAGAATAAATACGTTTCCCTTTGTCTTTGGTTTTCTTCACTTTCCTTTTAAAAGGCACTGTCCTGGCAGACACTACATCCGCCTTATAATTTTCACTGTCACTTACGAGAGTAGAGATAAAATCCTTTGATAGGATTATATCGTCCGAGTCAAAGAATAATACAAAGTAGCCGGAAGAGAGAGCAAGAAGTCTGTTTCTACCACTTCCGATCCCTTTGTTTTCTCTTCTCTCCACAATAATCCTATCGTCCCGTTCCTTGAAGCGGGATATGATGGAGAATGATGAATCGTCGCTCCCGTCATCAAGGATTATTATCTCCAGGTTCTCATAATCCTGAGATACCAAGCTACGGAGGGCTTCCTCAAGGTATTTTTCACTGTTATAGACAGGCATCAGGACAGAGACCAGGGGCTTCATACTTTAATACCGCCTCATTTTTGATATAAATCTCTTTATACGTGAGAAAAGAATAGTGATCGCAGGCATAAAGAGAAGCGTAGAGATCATACAGCCCATCAGAGTGACAGCCATCAATAAGCCGAAGTATCTGACTGGAGTGTAGGAGGAGAAGCCAAGCATGGACATTCCCAGAACCACGCTTAGGGTTGTAAGAATAATTGGTCTGCCTGAGACAGAGATAGTTTGGTATATAGCCTTTCTTACACCCTTTTCAGAGTGCTTCTTTCTATAATTTCTATATCTAAGGGAGAAATGGATTGCATCGTCTACTCCCGCCCCTACAGCGATAGAAGAGAAAGAGATCGTAATTATATCGAAAGGAATATTCGCGATGTACATGAAGATAATGTTGAATGCGATTCCAGACAATACAGGAACCAACACCAACAATCCCTTTAACGGGGAAAGGAATACAATGGAAGCTATGACGAACACCGCCACAAAGGCCCAAAGGGTAGAAACACTCTGTCCCTCCATTATTCTATCGGAGAACTTCATGCTGATCACAGGATAACCGGAGATAGTCACTTTTGTTCCAGATGGAAGAAGAGAAAGATTATTCACCATAGTGTCGTATAACTCTCTTGTGCTCTCCACGGAGGACAGGTCTTCATTATCTCCATCCCATGACTGGATAGTAAGAGTGAGGGTATTGAAATCTGAAGAGACTACGTTCCTTATTTCACTGATGTCTTTGGCATAGAGAGTAAGAATACTCTTCATAATGCGCCCCAGTCCCTCTTCCTGTGGAATATCCCAATCTCCTGTAATCTCTCTGTTGGCAAAAGCTACATAGGATGGAAATGAGATTACCTGGAGTACATGCTTCGACTCCTTTATGGTGTCTTCCCAATTCTTTACTCTCTTGAGGTTATCCATATCCAAGAAGAATTCTTCCTCACCTTCAGGGGCTTCTATCTTTACGCTAAATGGAGTCGTTCCGCCGATTTCTCCAGCAAAGTACCTGCAGTCATCTCCAAAGGGATCGTCTTCCGAGAAATAAGACATATAATCTGAGTTGACTTTTATTCTGTCTTTTACTAACACGAAGCCAATAATGATGAGAATGAAAACAAGTGACAGGATCACCCAATGTTTTGCAGTCATCTTCCCAATGCCCCTTACTATTCTCTGCATCACTCCGTCTTTTACCTTATTTACGCTCTTCTCTTTCGGTTTTGGAATAAAAGTCAGAAGAGAAGGCAGATAGACTGTGGAGAGGAAGGCACAGAAAACAACGCCGATGCTTACGGAAATGCCGAAACACCCGATCCCTTTCTCCGGACTTAAGGCAAGGGAGGCAAAACCTATTATTGTAGTGACAGACCCGATGATTATTGTGAGAAGAACCTTCTGTACAGCTTTAAAGCCTGTAGGATTCTCTCCTCTGGACATTTGATTCATATATTGGGAGATGATATGCATCGCATAGGTCCCCCCGAGAGTAATGACCATACATGGAGTAAGAATGTTCATCAGATTTAGATCCATCCCCTGTATACTCATGGTACCCAGCGTCCATATTACTGCGATAACAGAGACGGATGCTGTAGCGAACGTCATAGAAAGGGAGTGAAAAGAAAGATAATAGACGACTAGGATTATCAAGAGGGCGAGGGAAGCAAGTAAAATTAGATCTTTTGACAGTGACTTCATCACTTCCAGAGCTATTACCATATTGCTCATCAACACTACTCTTCCCCCCATATCTCTCAGAGGCTGGAAAACAGATGAGAGGGAGTCAATCTGCTCGGAGGAGGAGAAATCACTATAGATGAATTGGAGGAGAACAGAGTTGCCGCTTGCCCCTACAAGCATATATTTCACCATAGGATCCTTCTCTACCCTGCTCTTCATCTCCAGAGCATCGTCATCGCTCCAAACCCCATCCTCATCGGGATTCATACTTATGACTCCCAAATGGTCGTCTTCACCGCTGATGGTCATCCAGTCGAATATGGAAGAAGGACGTGCAGAATCCCTTCTTTTATCTATTTCATCGATACACTCTTCAAGAGTTTCAAGATATTCCCCTTTCCATAAATCAGGGAAAGAGACCAGTACATACATTGTGGATGTATAGGGATAATCTTTCTCCTCTTCAGCCAATACAGCGTCGGCAGAAGCATTAAGCCCTGTCTTATAATGGCTGGAATAGATGAAATCATCATTTATTCCTGCACTCTTGGTTTTAGTTTCTTCCCTTTCTATGGATTCTACATAATAAACATCGTCTATCTCATCCCAAGGGAAAAACCTTGTGAAATCTCCATTAATAGTAAGGTTCAAGGCTTCAAATAAGAAAAAGACTGTAAAAGCCAGCACCCCGAATACAATGGCAAGAGATATCTTCTTTTCTTTACTCATTGGCACTATGCCTCTTAGCCACTGTCACTGCATATATAGCGGCAATGGAGAATACAAAGAGAAGCTGCTCCGCCCCTCCTATGAAGTATATGCTGCTTTCAGCCATAGAATGGACAATGAAAAAGGAAAGGAGAGACAGAGAGGCAAAGACTTCCCTTACTCCCCACTTCTTTTTTATGTTTATGTACCTTATCCCTTTTCCCATTATCCAAAACCATCCGACGATAAATGATGCTGCGGCGAAAATTCCATATTCAAAGAAAATGCCCAAATACATATTATGTGCAAGATGTTTTTCACCTTGGTTTACAAGCGTAGTATGTGACGCCCCGCTTGCTGAAAGATTCTCTCTCATCTTTTCACCGTTACCGGAAAAACCAAGAACATGCTCTTTTACCCCCATAGATTCAAATGTCTCACGCCATATTATCGTCCTGCCAGTTGAAAAAGTGTCAAGGGTGTATGACTTCAGGCTTCTGACTCCGGTAACGAGAAAAACCAAGGCGGCGATGACCACCAGAAGAGACGGAATAAAAGCCCAGAAGGCGGAACTTCGATTCTTTAGAAAAAGAAGAGAAGTTATCGCAATAAAGAGGCAGGAGACTACCAAGGCGAACATAGATGTTCTGGAATCAGACTTCAAGAGCATATAGAGAAAGAATGGAATAAAAGAGAGATTTATAATATTCCATACTATTGTAGCCCCGATACTATCCCACTTCCTAATATTCACCATACATAAAATGATGGAGAGGGCTGCCATAACACCGAGGGAATTAGATTGGTCGCTGAGACCGCTGAATCTCACTTCTGCATTCTCTATCCCTTGAATAAGGCTGAAAATCGAGTAAACGAAAGCGAAAAGGACTGCAAAAATAGAGAGATATAAAAATATTTCACGAATGTATCTCTTTACTTCCGAAACAGCCAGAACCAAGGCCCATGTCTCGACAATAGCAAAACCGGAGACACTGAAGCGCTCTATGTTCGACATACCTACTAGTGAAGAGAAAAGAATAAAGAAAGAAAAAATCAACAGACAGACACTTCCCTCATTACAAGGGAATCTTCTCTTATCGAAAAACCATATAAAGACAAAAATCATCCCAAAGAAAGTCAGTAAACCATCTAGGATCAGAATTGTGTCTACTATCGTGTGGATTTTTTCAAAAAAACCCAACAATACATAACTGACAATAATAAACCTGGCATAATAAGACAAAGCCTTATCGTCACCAAGTGAAATCTGATTCATTTTACTCCTTTTCCCCCGGGATAAAGATCAAATTCT
>CAMEXG010000047.1 GCA_945947045.1 uncultured Spirochaetales bacterium
GCTTTCATCTCCCGCCTAAAGACGGGAGTCTTCCCGCATGGATTTTATAAAAAAAAACCTCGGTTTCCCGAGATTGTATAGAGAGTGGTTCAGACGCCACTCTCTTCTTTTGCAGGTTCAGAGAGTATGTTGATGTCCCCTTGTTCCTCCGTCTTTTTATTTTCCGTCTTATTTGTCGCCTTTTTATCACTTCTAATGCAGGCGAACATACTAAACCCTACATAAGCTCCCATCCCTAGGATAATTATTGGAGAGAGAAAGCTAATGTCAAAGGAACCTGAACGAGTAGCCCTTACAGTTCCGAACACAGTGTTGTACACATCTGAACGAGGAAGAGTAACGGCAAAAGCTAGACACACGACAAAACCCACGGTACATAGAATACCAAAAACCAAAGCAAATTTTCTTAATGCAGATTCTTTAATCATTTCCATTGCCTCCGATAGTAATCTAACTCCACATCTGTTCTCAAACAATACATCTCTGAAAATTGACAAATACTCTCTTTCTTTCCTACACAGAAATGACAAATTTATCTTTTTAGCCACAAAAATGTGCCTGAAGGTAAGAAAAAATAAGAGGCACGACCGAAGCCGTGCCTTTAATTCTCAAATCAGAGAGATTAGAAAGCTGCGTTGAGCCATGTGATGCCATCGATCTGAAGAGCAAAGTATGGAGCAGACTGGAAGTATGATTCATGGAATGCACCATCAAATACAGCTTCTTCAGCATCTGGAGCAAAGTCACCGTTTGTATCAAGAGCAAATGCGTGTGTAAGCTTTTCTCCGCCAATTGTAAATGTAGAAGTATCGAATACCTGAATTTCACCCTTAGCGATCTTTGCTTCAGTCTCGGCGAGCTTTTCCTTTGTTCCAGGAGCAGCGATAGCTTCGTTGAGTTCTGTTACGACGACTTCGCCTCTTGACATCTCGCCACAGTAGTCAGATGGGTTCTGGACACCATTGATGTAGTTAGCGATGAATGTATAGAAGTAGTTAGTCCAATCGATTCTACAAGAGAGGAGAGAAGCCTTTGGAGCAACGCCTGTCATGTCGTTGTTGTAACCTGTGTGGAATACACCTCTTTCCTGAGCTGTTGTAGCTGGAGTTGTGTTGTCAGAATGCTGGCTGACCATAACAGCACCCTTATCGATGAGAGCCTTAGCTGCTTCTGCTTCCAATGTCGGGTCTGACCATGATCCTACGAACTGAACAAGCATTGTTGCGCTTGGACATACGCTTTTTGCACCAAGATAGTAAGATGTCATACCGGAAACAACTTCTGCAAATGAGAATGCTCCGACATAACCGATGACTGCCTGGTCTGCCTTGATCTTTCCTTCGTCGATGAGCTGCTGGAGCTTCATACCAGCTGCAACACCTGCTACATATCTACCTTCATAGATAGCTGCGAAAGCGTTGTAAGTATTGTCTCTGCCGTCTGTCTGGGATCCGCAGTTTGTAAGAGATACAAACTGAATCTTTGGGAACTCGTCAGCTGCCTGCTGCATATACTGCTCGAAGCCATAAGAGTTATTGAAGATGATTTCACATCCTTCTGCAGCGAGAGCGAGGTTAGCGTCGACACAGCCTGCATCTTCGCCGATATCTCTCTTTACAGAAAGTTCGACATCATATCCGTCAGCCTTGAGCTTATCGATAGCTGCGTTCATGCCATTCATGAAGTTATAAGTGTAACCCTGGTCGTTTTCGCTTCCGATTACGACGAAACCGATCTTAGTTGCTTTCTTCTCTGCTGTAGCTTCACCAGCTCCCTGAGCGAACAGGGAGAAGCACATGAGAAGAGCGAGTGCGATAGCAAGTGTCTTTTTCATTGTTTTCTCCTATTTTCTGCCTTACGGCTTAAGTAGTATACAAAGATGATACTTTCCTAAGGAAAGGTGTGTAAAGTGATTTTTTACGCAATTATTATCTTTTATTTTAATGCTTTACCAAAATAATATTATATCAGCCCTGCACCATAAGATTTATGGTGCAGGATAATATACAAATCGTTCAACGATCTTCTCTAAAGTAGTTCAGACCGAGAGCTGCAGGTGGCTGTTTATCACGAGAATTGCGCATACTTGTGACAACCAGAACAATCAAAGTAACAACGTATGGGAGCATCTTGTAGAGTTCTGTAGGGAAGAATGGCAGAAGCACTCTAAGATACATAATCTTCAATGCACCGAAGAGGATTGCACCCCAGATGGCATTTAGAGGTCTCCACATACAGAAGATTACAAGTGCTACAGCAAGCCAACCGATTCCTCCGAGGGATGCTTCGTTCCATGTACATCCACCTGTAGTCATGACATATACCATTCCACCTACTGCAGAGATTCCACCTCCGATTATTGTAGCAATATAGCGGTACTTGGTCATGTTTATACCTGCAGCATCTGCTGTAACAGGAGATTCACCTACAGCCCTAAGATAGAGACCTGTCTTTGTCTTCTGGAAGAAAAGGTGCATAGCAATAGCAAGAATGATTGCAAGATAGAAGAAGAAGGGCTGTGAGAAAAGAACTGGACCTATAAAAGGAATATTCTTCAGGAAGGAAGGGAACGGAACAAATGAGAACGCTTCCTTCAGAGGGTTGGAGAGAGTAACAAAACCGCCCACGATATGTCTCATATACTCGCCTGCAAACTTTGCAACACCTGTTCCGAAAATCGTCAAGGCGAGACCTGTTACGTTCTGATTGGCTCTCAGTGTAACAGTAATAAATGAGAACAAGAGTCCGGCAACCGCTCCTACTGCAAAGGATGAGAGGATTGCACAGAGGATGGCGACAATACCACTGGAGGCACCGACACCTACTGCAGCCTCATAAGCATATGCACCGGCAAGGCCGAACGCACCTCCCATATACATGATTCCTTCAACACCAAGGTTGAGGCTCCCTGACTTCTCTGTAAGGATTTCTCCCAAGGTACCGAACATCAACACAGTACCGAAGCTGCCGGCAGCAGCAAGAAGAGCAATCAAAGTATTCATGCCTTAACCTCCTTCTTGACCTTTGAACGGAAGGTCAACTGATAGTTGATGAAGAACTCACACCCTAGCATACAGAAGAGGAGAATTCCCGATACAATTTCACTGATGGCCGAAGGGACACCGAGCACCTGCTGCAGGTAACTGGATCCTACAGTGAGGATAGCAAGGATCATAGAGATGATGATCATTGCAAAAGCATTTAAATGACCTAGCCATGCAACTGTGATGGCTGTAAAACCAACACCGTTCGCCACGTTTGAAGTAATGGTCTTATTCTGGCCGGAGACAAGAATGAAACCGACTATTCCACAGATAGCACCGGAAACAAGCATCGTTCTCACCATAACCCAACCTACGTTCATTCCAGCGTATCTGGCAGTGTTGTAACTGTCACCGATTACGGCGATTTCATATCCTTGTTTTGTGTAATTCATGTATATATGCATTAAAACTACAAGCGCCAATACAATAATCCAACCGATATGGATTCCAAAGACTGAAGGAAGAACAGCTTTTTTATCAAAGAGAGGAATCTGCTGTGTACCGGGTCTACCTTCCCATGGACCACCCTGAAGCCAAGAGATGATGCCGATTGCTATATAGTTCATCATCAAAGTAAAGAGTGTTTCGTTTGTATTATACTTTGCTTTAAAGAAACCTGGAATTGCCGCCCAAAGAGCACCTCCAATAGCTGCTGCGAGACACATGACGAGAAGAAGAGGTACATGTGGAAGCTTAGAAGCGAAATTGATAGCGAAGAAGGAAGCGAAAATAGCACCTGCCGTAATCTGTCCCTCACCTCCGATATTCCAGAAACGCATCTTAAAACAAGGAGCGATGGCGAGAGCACAGCCCAACAGAGGGATGGCATTCTTCAGTGTCTGCTTAAGATAGAAAGATGTTCCCAGTGAACCTTTGATTATTACGACATAGGCCTTAAAAGGATTATTGCCAGTAATCAAAATAGGAATACATCCGATGATCAAGGCTACCAAAATTGAGCCTATTCTGATGGCCCAGACTTTCTTGGGATCCATTGCATCTCTCTTGGAGAGCCTAATAAGTGGAGTTTTTTTAGCTTCTTCCATTACTTCTCCTCCTTTCCACCAAGACTGGTCATCATCAGTCCTACTTCTTCTTTTGTTGTAGTGCGTGCATCTACGATTCCACTGACCTTTCCGCCGCACAGAACAAGAATTCTGTCACACAGCTCAAGTAAGACATCCAGCTCTTCTCCGACATATATTACTGCAACACCCTTCATCTTCTGTTCTGTCAAAAGATTGTATATCGCATATGATGTGTTGATATCCAATCCTCTGACAGCATAGGCTGTAAGAAGGACATTGGGCTCAGATGCAATCTCTCTACCAACAAGAACCTTCTGAATGTTACCGCCACTCATTCTTCTTACTGGGAATTCCGTACTTGGAGTCACTACTTCCAAGTCATTCCAAATCCTCTTTGCCAGTTCTTCCGGATTCTTTCTATTGAAGAATATGGATTTTCCATTTTTCCATGACCTCAACATCATGTTGTTGGTCATTCCCATTGATCCCACAAGACCCATACCCAGTCTATCCTCAGGGACAAATGCCATACCTACACCAAGTTGTCTGATCTTCATTGGCGCCAGTCCCACCAGTTCCTTTCTTTCTCCGCTTTCAGGAACAATGTATTCAATGGAACCTGACTTAATTGGATAGAGACCTGTCATACACTCCAACAACTCTTTCTGGCCGCTACCTGCAATTGCTGCGACACCGAGTATCTCTCCTCCGTTGGCAGTAAATGAAACATCGTCAAGCTTTGTTATTCCCTCGGCATCTACACATGTCAGCCCCTTGATCTCGATTCTCGGCTGAGGGTTATCATACTTGGGTCTGTCGATGTTGAGAGTCACGGCATGACCGACCATCATATCTGTAAGTTTCTGAGGGTTCGTCTCACAGGTCTTGACAGTGCCGATGTACTTTCCCTTTCTCAGTACGGCTACGTTGTCGGAAATAGCCATTACTTCGGCAAGCTTGTGGGTAATAATGACAATCGCCTTGCCGTCAGCCTTCATATTCCTTAATACAGCAAATAGTTTGTCCGTCTCCTGAGGAGTCAAAACGGCGGTAGGCTCGTCAAGGATAAGAATATCTGCACCTCTATAAAGAACTTTTACAATTTCCACAGTCTGCTTCTGAGATACAGACATATCATAGACTTTCATCTCAGGATTAATATCGAAGCCGTATTTATCACAGATTTTCTTTACTTCTTCATTAGTCTTGCTGATGTCCATCTTTTCATCCTCAAGACCAAGAATAATATTCTGAGCGGCTGTAAACACATCTACCAGATGATAGTGCTGGTGAATCATTCCGATACCGAAAGAATAAGCATCCTTTGGGGAACGGATCGTCACTCTTTTGCCTTCCGCGTATATCTCTCCTTCATCAGGCTGATAAATGCCGCTGAGCATATTCATGAGTGTAGTCTTTCCACTTCCGTTCTCTCCAAGCAAAGAGAGAATCTCGCCTTTTCTGATGTTCAGGGAAATACTGTCGTTGGCAACGACTTTTCCAAAACGTTTGGTTATACCCCTTAGTTCAATAGCACTATTATCCTGCACTTTTTTCTCCCGACCGATATCAATATTCTTGTATCGCGATGATTCATGATATCATCCGATTTTTTCATCCTGCAACAAAAAACAACAAATCCAGCACTAAAAAATTAGGCGAGGTCATCCCCCGCCTATCTCAAAGTGCTACAGTCAGCTCGATTTCAACCTTTCCATCTTTAGGAAGCTTGACAACCTGGAAAGCACATCGGGCAGGTAGAACAGGAGCATCTTTAAATGCCTCCCCATAGACTTTATTGACTGCTCCAAAGTCTTTTATGTCCTCCAAATACACGATCGCCTTCACAGTATTCTCGATTTTAGCCCCTGCTTCATCCAAAACAGCCTTAATGTTTTTGAAAATCTGCAGAGACTGTTCCTCCGCAGTCTCGCCGACCATGACTCCTGTTTCAGGATCAAGAGCCAGCATTCCGGACATGAAAAGGAAACCTCCAGCCTTTACAGCCTGCGAATATGGACCTACGGCTTTAGGAGCCTTAGGTGTGTCGACTCTTTCAATCATTTTCTCCTCCTATGTATTTTATTATATCCATGGGCTCGTCAGCCCTTTTCCCTTCCGTCGTATTCTCTTTGTTAAAACCAAAACCCCAGGTGACGGGAATAAAGTCGACTCCGGCGCCTTCAGAACCTTTTTCATCGTTTACTGTATCACCTACCATAAGCACCTCTTCCTTCTTTAGGCCTAGGGCATCGATGGCCAAAGTGATCACCTGGGCCTTTGTCACCCCTCCGTCTCTTGGAGGTCCCGAGATATAGTCGAATAAATCATATATTCCCAGATTCCTGCAACATCTCTCGGCCAACTCCTTCATCTTGTTGGTCGCAACTGCAGTCTTTATCCCCATATCTTTCAGAGTCCTCAATAGGACCGGAATGTCAGGATATACATGCATCATGTACATTCCTTTTGCGTTGTATAGGACTCTGTATCTTTCTACACAGTCTTGTATTTTATCTTCCTCTACAGAAAATGTAATCCGAAAGCAATCTGAGAGAGGTGGACCGATAAAGCGTCTAAGATAGTCTTCTGAATATTGGGATTTATCATATCCGAGAGGTTCTACTGTCTCTAAAGCACATTCCATTATGCCTTCGCTACTATCAGCAATAGTTCCGTCAAAATCAAAGAATACGGCTTTCTTCACTAATCACCTCCATTACTTTACTGTATATTCCAGAGGATGAAGCCACAATATCTTGGGATTCACCTCCATCTCTATCCAAAACACTTACTTTTCCTCCGGCTTCCTTTAATATGAGAAGCCCTGCCGAGTAATCATAAGGGAATATTCCCATTTCATAGTAACAAGTACATCTGCCGGAAGCTACATAACAAAGAGAAAGGGCGGCACTGCCTATAGATCTAGCATCTGTGAAGATATCATATAGTCCTCTCATTCTCTTCCAATATGTCTCCATTAGATGGTGCCTTCTATGAGGCGGTACTAGAAGGGCCAATGTTCTGGAAAAATCACAGTTTTCTCTTGTATGAATTCTTTTTCCGTTGAGATAAGCACCCTCTCCCCTTATAGCCCAAAACGTTTCATTCTGTCGTGGTACAATGACTACACCAAGGGCAAGACCGTCTTCGTCTTCAAAAGCGATGGAGACTGTATAATCAGGAAAGGAAGAGAAGTAATTTACCGTTCCGTCTATTGGATCCACTATCCAGCGTCTCTTTTCTTCACCTCTCTTTCCTGATTCTTCTCCATACCAACCGTCTGAGGGATATGCTTTCTTTACTGAAGAATAAATCAACTCTTCCGTGGCTTTATCCGCCGCAGTGACAAAATCATTTTCATGTTTTTGTTCTATTCTTTCGGAGAGGGATGAATGAGAAAGAAGAAAAGACGAAGCTTCCTTGGCAAGGTTCAAAGCAAATTCCAATCTTTCTTTTATTTCAGATCTTTCCATCATCTCTTTTTCATCTGCTCCCCGATATAGGTGACTCTCTTCCAATCCGAAGGTGAGAATGAATTCTTCGACACCGTCCTTTCAATAGCTTTTTCAACTGTATGGTCAGAATCGATGAAGACAATCACAGCATTCCAACTCTCGGCGTCTCTTGAATACATAACGCCACCTGCATTGTTCAATAACTCGGAGAGCCTCAAGTCATCTCTTACACTGTCGTGGGCGAGAATAATTGAGAGAGAACAGTCTGGGATGTTGAACATCTTGTCTTTTCCTTCAATCTGCTGTCTCTTCCAACAGTTTTCGATGACATCCTCCAAATCTGAAAGAGTATCTTCATCCGCTGACTCTATAAACTCTCCGAAGGCGGAAGAAGTCCCCAGCAGTGTGTAGATTTCACCTATTATTCCAGGTAATTCAGTCTTCATTGTCTCTTCTTCATAAAGGGGAGCCTTTTCTTCTTCTTCCGTCTCTTCTATTGCCGGAGTTTCTACACTAGGCTCTTCTTCCCTTTCTTCGTCATCCTCTTCCAAGGCAGCAAACAATGAATCGGCAAAACTCAGGGAAGGTTTAGTTTTTTCCTCTTCGTCACCAACAAAATTGGTCTGTACATCAATCCTGTCAGATAGGATTTTCTCTTTCTCAGAAGGCTCTTCTACGTTTTCTGTCGTCTCTTTTTCAGGAACAAATACCGTTGGGGTTTCTTCCGACTCTACAAAGTCAGGATTATCAGCAACCTCTTCTTTTACCTCTGTCACTGTATCTTCGGAAACTGCAGTTTCACATTCATCAATAGTTTTATCACAATCATCAAAAGGAAGAGAACCTATGGTGTCCTCGTCCTCCATTACATATTCTTCTTTCTCATCTGTATTATCTGAAAGTTCCTCGTCCTTTTCCACCTCTTCTTCGAGAATCTCTCCCGGCTCTTTATCTTCCGTAGCGTCAATATTCTGAGAGTATTCTTCCTCTAGAGCTTCATCGGAGGTTCCGGTCGACTCTGAAAGTGTATAAGGAGAGGAGTCGGCTATCTCTTCAATAGTCTTCTCATCGTCCCCTGGGAGAAGAATATCACTGTCGAGGATCTCTTCTTTTTTCTCTTCTTCTACGAAGCTTTCCTCCTCTTCTTCGTCAAGCTCGTTATCAAACTCGATTTCTTCAGGATCTTCATCCAGAAGTGGGAAAAAGTCTAATTGGCCATCATCTGTACTCTTCTCTTCCTCTTCTAAATATTCGTCGGCAGCTTCTGCTTCTTCATAGTACTCGCTGCCTTCTTCGACCCCTCCAATGTCGTCGAGGCGTTCCTCTTCTTCGCTGTCGTCGAAGATGTCATCATCGAGAGCTTCTTCTATTTTGGACTCGATCTTCTCTTCATATTCGCTCTTTTTTATTATCTCGTCTGTCAGAGAGTATCGTTCTATAAGGTCCTTCTTTTCTTCCTCTGTAGGAGTCGTCCTGTCATACTCCACTAGAGTTATATTCTCATACCTTTCGTCCAACTCCTTGGCCAACTCGTCTTCATCAATGTCGTTGTACTCGTACTCGTAGTCATATGTGGACTTTTCTTCAAAATCATCATCGCTGGGAGTATCTAAAGGCTCTAAATACTCATCTGTATCAGATAGGACAGTGTCTTCTTCCGGCAGTTCAAGATCACCTAGAAGAGAAGATAGAAGATCTCTTTTCGTGTTCTTGTCCACAGTTGCTCGTGAAAGGAAGGAAGATGAAATGTAAAGGACATCGTCTTTCTTCACCATTTCTTCTTCCATATCGGGATCTACTACAAGTTTCTTGTGTCCAAGTTTTCTCTGTACACTGATTTCATTTCTTCTTCTCTCTATGATACTTCTATAAGAAGCGGGATGAATAACAGGGTTTACATCCAGTACGCTGGGAAGGACAGAGATTTCTATTTTATTCCCATCATAAGTGTAAGTATCGCAATCTGCGAGGGAGAAGATTGAAAGCACATCCCTGGACGAAGCAAGGAATCTATCCACAAATGATGTGAGTGATAAGAAGAAGGGCAGATGTTTTCCTACAAAAGTATACATCTTCCCTTCATACTCAAAGAACGGGTAACGGACAGCAGGCCAGAATCCTCTGGAAAGGAAGGAGTCCATATCCAAAGAAAAGGCTTTTACAGAGTATTGGGCATAAGAATCCAATGGTAGAGATGAGGAGGCTTCAGGCATAAAGAGGGAGAAGCCGTCACGTCTTTCAGTAAGGGAGGCGGCTCTTCCTTCCCAATGGTTTTTCTTTGTTATCTTCTCGAAGACCTGACTTTCACTCAGCCCATCCAACTCACCGCCAGAACGCATCTGGGCTTCTGACAAAGAGTATTCCTCTTTATATAAAGCCACATCCCTTACAAGTTCATCTATTCCATTTAGCCCTACTCTGGCAATGTTCTGGACATTTAGAATAAAAGAAATGTAGTCGCATCCCATCCTGGACTCGAAATCCGGTATCTCTTCAAAGAGTGATCTTAGCTGCCAGACGTCTTTGTCTTGGGATTCTTTATCTACAAAACCAGGAAGAAGTCTCTTCACGATACTGTTTCTCAAGGAATCGGCGTTCTCTTCGTCCACGTCCCCTTTATTTATGGCCATGGCAGTCATGGAGTCGATGATCCTCACCATTCTTCTCACAATGTCTTCAGATAAAGACTTTAATCTTTCCCAATCTTTTTCTTTTACTTCCCTGTTGCTCCCAGTTCCATCCATTATGTCAGATTCCATAATGGACTCCAGTACTATTGGAAGGAGTACAGAAGCTCTTCTTTTTACTTCGTCTTTAAGATCAAGGGCATAAATACGCCTCTCTTCCCATAGAGACATCTTCATGACTTCCAATGGATTGTAGAGGGACAGGATTTTGGCTATTCCCCTAAAATCGTTATATAGAAAGCTTTTTGAGTCATCAAGATTGCGCTGAGCCTTTTGTAGACTCAGCTTTGATAGAACAGAGACAGGTGAAAACAAATCAGACACGCAATCCTCCTAGACGTGCATTACTTCTTTTCTGTATGTTTTAAGTCCGACTTTCAGACATTCTGCTGCAAGTTTTAATTCGTTTTCATTAAGAACATAAGCAAATCTGGCCTGACATTTTCCAAGGCCTTCCGTCCAATAGAACCCTTCTGCAGGAGCAAACATTACAGTCGCTCCTTTGTAAGAGAAATCGTTAAGCATCCAGATTGCAAATTTTTCAGCATCATCCACCGGGAGGTCTGCAACAAAATAGAAGGCGCCTTTTGGCATATTCACCCTTACACCTTCTATTTTCTGCATCTCACTGACAAGTATATTTCTTCTTTTCTCGTATTCAGCCACAGTTCCGTCTATATAGGACTGAGGAGCCGAAAGAGCAGCCTCTGCTGCAACCTGCTCCACAGCGGGAGAACAAAGACGAGCCTGAGCCATCTTCAAGCAGTTCTCCATAAACTCTTTATTCTTTGTAACAATTGCTCCTATACGGGAACCACACATGCTGAAGCGCTTCGAGAAGGAATCAATACAGATGACTCTATCGGCGTATTCAGGAAATGAAAGGACTGAAGTGAACTTCTTTCCGTCATAACAGAACTCTCTGTAGACTTCATCCACAACTAGGAAAATATCGTGGCGCTTACACATCTCCAAAAGTGCCAGCAACTCTTCTTCTGTATAGACATGACCGGTTGGGTTATTTGGGGAGCACAAGAGGATTCCCATTGTTTTTTTATTTATCTTATCTTCAAAAGCATCGATTGAAGGAAGAATAAATCCATTGGATGAGCTACTAGTCACCGGGCGAAGTCTTACCATTGCTACATTGGCAAACGTGGCCACGTTGGTATAGTAAGGCTCAGGGATGATAAATTCGTCATATGGATCACATAGTGTGATGAAAGTAAACTGAATAGCCTCAGATCCACCTGTAGTGATCATGATGTCGTCAATGGTCAAATCGTCAACGCCCATCTTCTTGTAATATTCAAGAAGAGCCTTTCTAAGTCCGACCTCACCTTCACTGAGACCATAAGCAATGGTTTCATCTTTATAATTATGTATCGCATCCAAGGCTTCTTTCGGAGTCTTAATGTCAGGCTGACCTATATTGAGATGTATAACATGTACACCTCGTTCTTTTGCAGCCCTGGCCATGGGGACAAGTCTTCTGATAGGTGAACACTGGAAACCTGAGATTCTATTAGACATCTGCATATTAAACTTCTCCTATTTTTACTCTGGAAGACCGCTGTCATCCTCAGGGAAAGGTGCAGAAGGATTAGCCTGTGTAGTATCAACCAACTTCTGAATAAACTTTCTGTTGTCAAGAAGAGGAGAAATGGCTCTTCCATGGTGAAGACGTGAAATGACACGGGCAAAGAGCTCTGTTACATCTGCCTGGACAAACCACTCTTTCTCTAAGAGTTCCTTCCCTTGGTAAACGGCGTTGGTACCGATTATTCTGTAGAAGATACCCTCTTTATAAGCTTGGTCGAAGTTTTCGATGGCTCCGCCGTTGAAGAATGGAAGAGATACCATGACTATGACTTTCTTGGCG
>CAMEXG010000048.1 GCA_945947045.1 uncultured Spirochaetales bacterium
CCGCCATTTCATTTCCATGGCTTACATGGAGATAGAAAAGGAGAGTGGAGTATATATTGGGGAAATACGGGGTGTAGGGTTACCATGATTCCATGTGGTGATGACGGAGAAGCATTAATTGGCTCTATATCATGGCGAAGTGCAAAGTAATAAAGATAGTATGTATAACGGAGGTGTCAAATCATTATGAGTAACATAGAACAATGCAAAGAAATAGTAGCTTTTCACCCTGGTTATTATATTGCTGAAATCATTGAGGATATGGGTATTAGTCAGGCGGAGTTCGCCACAAGAATGGGAACTACCCCTAAAACTGTGAGTACATTAGTTAACGGACAGATTAATTTGTCTAATGATTTGGCAAAAAAAATTGCAGTAATGCTTGGAACTAGTCCAGAGGTTTGGTTGAATCTCCAAAAAAGGTATGATCAGAAATTGATTGAAATTGAAATTGAAAAAGATCTAGATGAGGAAAAGTATCTCGCCCACATGATAGATTATTCGTATTTTGTGAAAGTAGCAAAGCTTCCTGATACTAGAGATGTAGCGGAGAGGATTAAGAATCTTTGTAAGTATTTAAAGGTTTCTAGTTTAAAGATACTCTTGGAACCAGATTTTCTAGTGAATTTCAGAACTGGCATTCCAAATATTGAGGATAAAAATCTGATTAATGCCAGGGCTTGGATTCAAACTGCCATTAATTATGCTAAAGATATGGAGACCAACAGTTTCGATGCAGGAAGACTTACTGCTGCACTACCTGAATTAAGAGGAATGACTGAAATGAGTCCTGAGGTATTTATACCTAGAATGAAAGAAATATTCTCAGAGTGCGGTGTTTCTTTTGTCTTTCTTCCTCATTTAAAGAACTCTGGAATAAATGGGGCAGTCAAATGGATAAATAATGAAAGAGTTGTTCTTGCAATGAACAATCGAGGGCTGGATGCAGATAAGTTTTGGTTTTCTCTTTTCCATGAAATAAAGCACGTGCTGCAACAAAAAATAAAAACTGTATTCTTGAATATGGATGCAGACGAATTGATGGAGATGGATTATAAGCTTGAAAAAGAAGCGGATGAATTTGCTTCAAACCACTTGATTTCAAAAACACAGATGAAGCAATTATCTCCAACAAAATACATAACTGATGAAGAGATTATTTCTTTTGCAAAAGCAATTGGAATTCATCCCGGTATTGTTGCAGGTAGACTTCAACATGAAAAGATTATTCCTCCTAATCGATGTGCTCATCTTAAAGAGAAATATATTTTCTCTCTTTGATATTGAAATACTCTATTATTGGGTTTGGAATCATCCTGTCTTATAAATGATTTCAATACAAAATGGCTAAGAGACAAAGAATTTTGAGATAATCATCATGAGGATGATTTATCCTATACCTAATATGACCGTCTTTAATAGGAGAAACAAATGAAACATAAATTAGACTACAAACCTATTCCAGAGGATGTGCTTTATATCAACGAGCTGGATCTGGCAGATAGCGTACCATATGAAACAAATATAGAAATGGAAAAGGCTTTAACAGGGAAGTGCAAGGAAGAAGGAGGCGTTCTCCCCGATGATAATGTAAGAATCTATGTACCTATAGATATTAATGCAGATGCAATAATGAGGAGACTTCATTTACTCTTTGTTACTATGGATTATCCTACTGAAGACAATGAATCAGCCTACTCTTTCGCTGTAAGGAGGCTCATTTACCAGTTGGAAATCTATGATCAGGTATGTGTAACAAGAAACTTTGAAGAATCTGTTCAAAAAGAACTAGGTGGTGTACGACATAGCAGAGAAGGAATCGAATTGGCAAGGAGAATTGCAGAATATCTGGAAGAAAACGATGGAACTGCAGAGCTCTTTCCTTGGGATGAGATTGAGGAGTAAAGGAAAGAATTCTGGTTGTAAGTTTTGTTTTTTACAGAGCTACTATTGTTTTCTCCTTTCCTTATGCTTTAAAACATCTATCCTCTAGTAAAGATGTTGTTTTATTCTATTTATCAGCCCAACTGATGTAATGAATGCAATAATGACCTGTGCCTCTTTTCATCCTTTTCTTGGCATTACTAACTAAAATACGATGTTGACTTATTTATCAAATGCCAACGAGAATATACTATTGAGTCGATAATGACTAGGGAGGCAATTTGAATGGCTACTGCAGAACAAGTAAAGAGTCTTGTTAAAGCTTATGTTGACCACGATGAAGAAAAGTTTAAAACAGTTGCTCTGCAGATTGCTGCTCATGAAGCTAGAGCAGGTCATGATACTGTTGCAAGAGATCTTAAAAAAGAAATTGATAAGATTTCTAAAATGAAGCCTGGTACATATAGAATTGAGCCTGCCAATCCTTTATTTCTTTTTTCTACACCAAGTGTGAAGAAAAATGATTTGATAGTATCAACAGATTTGGAGACAAGGATTGAAAGAGTTCTGACTGAGTTTAGAAACAGAAGAAAGCTTCAATCCTATGGATATGCAAATAGAAGGAAGCTGCTCTTGGAAGGAGCTTCTGGAACAGGTAAGACTTTAACTGCATCTGTCATTGCCTCAGAACTCGGTTTGCCCCTTTATACAGTTCAGATGGATAAACTTGTCTCAAAGTTTATGGGTGAGACCAGCGCTAAACTACGTCAGGTCTTTGAATCAATGTATACAGATGAAGGAGTGTATTTCTTTGATGAGTTTGATGCTATCGGCTCTGATAGAAGTTTTGATAATGAAGTAGGTGAGATGAGAAGAATATTAAACTCTTTTCTCCAGTTCATTGAACAGGATAGTTCTGACTCTCTAATAATTTCAGCAACAAATAATCAGAAACTATTAGACAAGGCTCTCTTTAGAAGATTTGATGATGTGTTGCATTACGACCTACCTGCAAAGGATGAAATATATAGACTTTTTGAATATAAAATAGGTTCTTTTGCCCCTTATCTGGAAATAACAGGCCGATTAATTGATGAAGCTGTGGGGTTAAGTCATGCCGAAATAGTACGTGTCAGCGATGATGCAATAAAGAATTCTATCTTGCATGAGAGCCAAATAAATGAACAGGAGATAATTGACTTACTGAAAGATCGTCATCTGCTATACAAGGGAGCTTAAAAGATGGTTGAATACAAGAATATTATTCTCAAAGATACTGAAAGAGCTCTTCCTTACAAATCAAAATCAGGTGGCGATAATAGAAAAAAACATCCCATTAGGGATAAATATGCCCATGCAAGTCGTATTCTTGATCGTCTCAAGAGTAGTTTTGATAATGATAAATCTCAAAAAGCATCAGCGGTCAGACATAAGTCAGGTATATACCTAGAGTTTTCTAGTTCTCCTGGTTATGAACTACAAACGAAAAGCTTAGATAACAGGCAGGAAGGTATTGCTCTGTTAAATATTTCTGTTGATGAAGAAACCAAAATAACCAGAGCTACTGTTTATATTCCGAATGGAAAAGAATCATTCTTCCTTAAAAGGGTTGAGGATTATCAGACGGAGTTTACTAAGAGTAATAAGCCAAAAAATGAAAGCCTCGTTGCAAGTATAGATGATGTAAGGCTGGCAGTTTTGAATTCATTCTGGATTGGTGAAAAAAGTGACATACCCAAAAAGGATAAAGAGTGGTGTGAAATATGGCTTAGAGTGCCATTTAGTAAGAAAAAAAGCTATTTTAAAGAAGTCGAATCAAATTTGAATGGTATCTGTGAGGAATTAGGCATAAAGATCTCACAGGATAAAATAGAATTTCCAGAAAGACTTGTTAAACTTATTCTAGTTTCTGAAGAAGATTTAAAAAGACTTATTTGTAGGTGTGATTATATTGCAGAAATTAGACTTGCAGCAGAGCCAACTTCATTTTTTGTTGATATGCAGACGAAAGATCAAGTGGAATGGATTGAAGACCTACTTAAAAGAACAGACTTTAAACTTGATGGTACAACCATTTGTTTGTTGGATACCGGGTTAGATAATAAACAAAAGTTACTAGAAAAGGCGACCAATGATGATCATATTCAATCCGTTAAACCAAATTGGAATCCTTTTGATCATGATAACCACGGTACTGAAATGGCCGGTGTTGCTTTATATGATGATTTGAAGAAACATTTGGTAGGAAGGAATAAACTTCAGATTTCTCATGAAATTGAATCTGTTAAATTGTTGCCTCCCAAAGGAAAAAATCCAGTCGAATTATATGGGAGTCTAACAAAAAATGCAGTTTCTATGGCAGAAATAGCAAATCCAAAAGCAAATCGCATTATATGTATGGCTATTACTGAACAGAATAACCTTATAAAAGATGGAAGTCCGACATCTTGGTCTGGTGCAATTGATGATATTGCATCGGGTGCAAACGAAGAGAATGTTAAAAGGCTAATAATCATTAGTGCAGGAAATGTAGAAATACAAGAGATATCAGAATTAGGATATCCAGATGCAAGTTTAATTCACTCGGTCGAGAGTCCAGGACAAGCTTGGAACGCCATCACTGTAGGAGCTTACTCTGGAGTTGTGGATATTGATGATGTTGAATTGAGAGGATTTCAAGCAATCAGTAAACCTGGTGATCTTTCGCCTTATAGTTCTACTTCTTTGATGTGGGAAAAAAGGTGGCCTATAAAACCAGAGGTTCTCTTTATGGGAGGAAATGTTGCCCATAATGGTCATGATTATAGTTCCTGCGATGATTTATCTTTGTTAACAACAGGTAGAGGCATAGCTAATAAATACCGACTTACATCGATATGGGCTACAAGTGCAGCAACGGCACAAGCGGCTTGGTTTGCAGCTCAAATAGCATCTGAATATCCAAATTTATGGCCTGAAACGATTAGAGCATTAATGATTCATTCCGCTGATTGGACATCAGATATGAAAGACTGTTTCTGTAAAGAAGATAAGAAAACTACAGGACGAAGAAAATTACTTAGGACATGTGGGTATGGTATTCCTGACCTAAAAAAAGCCATTCATTGTTTAAGAAACTCTGTAAACATGATTATTGAGGGGCAACTTCAACCATTCAGTAAAGATAAAATGAATGAAATGAATATCCATAAGATTCCATGGCCCAGTGAACTGTTGTTGTCTCTTGGAAATACTCCTGTTACTCTTCGTGTTACTCTTTCATATTTTATTGAACCAGGTCCTGGAGAAGTTGGTTGGAAAGATAAATATAGGTATGCATCATGTGGTTTGCGGTTTGATGTAAATAAAACTAACGAAAACCTTAGTGAGTTTGAAAAGAGAATTAATATACAGATGCGTGAGGATGATAAAGAATCTGTAGATGGCTCAAGTGGTAGTGATCGATGGTATTTAGGCCCGCAGAATAGGGATGTAGGTTCAATTCATTCCGATATGATGTTGAATATTAGCGCCGCTGAATTATGTGACTGCAATTATATCGCTGTATATCCTGTTGTTGGGTGGTGGAGAGAAAGAGGCTATCTAGGAAAGAGTGAAAAGAAACAGAGATATTCTCTTGTTGTATCTCTATCTACTCCAAATGTAAGTGTTGATTTTTATACTGCAATTCAGATGAAAATAGGAAATGTGGTATCGATTCCTGTCTGATTTATTATAGTACATTAATTAAGTTTACGTTGAAATAACACCAATTTTAAGTTGAAAACATATTGAAATTTTACCACTTTCTTTGATTAATAGTATTGAAATATTACCATTTGTTTTCTATATTTCTTTATAGGTATAAGATATAATGTTTAAAAGAAAGGTTTATAATCAATTAAAGCAATGGAAAGAGGAATATGCCCCTAGATATGCCTGCCTTCTAGAGGGGGCCAGGCGAGTAGGGAAGACCACTGTTGCAGTAGAGTTTGCAAAAAATGAATACGAATCATACATTCTGATAGATTTTGCAGATATTATACCATCATTACTTGATGTTTTCAGCGATATATCCAACAGAGACATTTTCTTTTTGAAGCTTCAGGCTGAAACAGGTATCCAACTTATAGAACGTAAATCTGTCATCATTTTCGATGAAATACAGTTTTTCCCTAAGGCAAGGCAGGCGATCAAGTATCTTGTCAAGGATGGACGCTATGATTACATTGAGACAGGATCCCTCATATCCATAAAGAAAAACGTCAAAGATATCCTTATTCCCTCGGAGGAACACCGTATTAAGGTATATCCAATGGACTATGAAGAATTCCTTTGGGCAACAGGAAAGTCTCCTGAAATACTTCGTGTTGGGTATAAAAGTAATTCTGCAATGGGTAACTCCCTGAATACGAAACTAATGAGGGATTTCAGGATTTATATGGCAATAGGCGGAATGCCACAGGCTGTAGAGCGCTATCTTGAAACAAACAATCTTGAAAAAGTAGACGAGGTAAAAAGAGAAATACTTGCCCTCTATGGTGAGGATCTTAAGAAGATTGATCCAAGTGGGAGGCTTTCCGATATTTACGCATCCGTCCCTGCTCAGCTTGCATTGAAAAAGAAACGATTTGTAATAACAAAAGCAACTGGGAAAAGGAAGACAGGAAAGGATGAAGAGCGTCTATTTGACCTTATTGATTCTGGAATAGTGCTGCCCTGTTACAATGTGTCTGCTCCATCTATTGCACTGGCTCAAGAACGAAAGACAGAAGATTTCAAGCTTTATCTTTCTGATATAGGGCTGTTTGTTTCAATTATTTTCAGGTCGGACGCTGACATTTATCGAAAGCTGCTGAGTGATAAGCTCCCTGCAAATCTTGGGTATCTATATGAGAATGCAGTTGCCCAGGCTTTGACGTCTGTAGGAAGAAAGTTGTATTTCCACTCTTGGAAAAAAGAAGAATCCACACATAGCTATGAGATTGATTTTATTCTCTCTTCCTCATCGAAGATCATTCCCATTGAAGTGAAATCCTCGTCTGTAAGGAATCATGAATCTATGATTGCATTCTGTGACAAATACTCATCCATAGTTGGACGAAGGATACTGTTCTCCCAAAAGGATCTTGGAAAGGATGGCCCCATTGAGCTTAAACCTATATATATGCTTCCGTTCTTCTTAGAGGAAATATCCTGAGTGTAAATCTTCTTCCAAAGGTATATGTGTCACACCACTTATATCCATAGTTATATGGTGAAACTACAAGGCGTTATGTAATTTATAGGTGAGAAAGTGCCACTGTCTACTGTATCAATACATTAATGTTGGTAGATAATCTGAATGCTATATTGTCCGACATATTATGTTTTATTGTTTATAATATAATCTTTTACATATAATACTGCCCCACAAATGCGGGGCAGGGAAAAGCTCGATAGCTTCAAACTTTGTAGAACTTCTTATACCACTCGGCAAAGGCTCTGAGACCGTCACGAAGTGTAGTGGATGGCTTAAAGCCGAAGTCTCGCTCTAAGGCAGATGTGTCTGCATATGTAATTGGAACATCTCCTGGCTGCATTGCCACCAGCTCTTTATGGGACTCAAAGTCATAGTCAGATGGTAATACTCCAGCTCTGACAAGTTCCTCTGAGAGGATCTGGACAAAGTCCAAGAGGTTCTCAGGATTGTTGTTACCGATGTTGTAGACAGCATATGGAGGGATAGGGAGGCCGTCTTCACCGTTCTTCTTCAGAGGAGCCTTGTCCATAACCAGCTTTATTCCCTTCACTATATCGTCTACATAAGTAAAGTCTCTCTTACAGTTACCATAGTTGAAGATCTTTATGGTCTCACCTTTGATCAGTTTATTTGTAAAACTGAAGTATGCCATATCCGGTCTTCCAGCAGGTCCGTAGACAGTGAAGAATCTGAGGCCTGTGGACGGGATATTGTATAGCTTGGAATATGCGTGGGCGAAGAGCTCGTTGCTTTTCTTTGTTGCTGCATATAGTGATACAGGGTTATCTACTTTATCGTCGGTGGAGTAGGGGACTTTCTTATTGGAGCCATAGACGGAAGAAGACGAAGCATATACCAGGTGCTCTACAGGGTGGTGCCTGCACTCTTCAAGAATGTTATAGAAGCCGATCATATTCGACTCTATATAAACATCAGGGTTAGTAATGGAGTATCTGACGCCTGCCTGGGCGGCAAGGTTTACTACGATGTTGAAGTTATAAGTCTCGAAGAGAGAGTCCAAGAGAGATTTGTCTGCAATGCTGCCTTTAACGAAAGTAAAGTCTCCGTCTAGGCTCTCTATCTCTTTAAGTCTATATTCCTTCAGACTTACATCATAGTAGTCGTTGAGATTGTCGATGCCCACTATCTTGTCCTCTGTGGTGGATAGTAGTTCTTTTACAAGATTTGCTCCGATAAACCCTGCAGCTCCTGTTACAAGTATTGTCTTTTTCATCTTATTGTTATTCCTTTATATTCTTTCTTTATTCTCTCGTATCCTTCGATGGATCCCACATCGAATCTGTCACCTATCATCTTGTAGGCATGTACCGGTCTCTTTTTTACCAGCCAGGAAACAAAGGATCCAGGGGCATCTGTGCCGCAACCGGAGGCGATGCCTTCTTTTATTAGGTCTTTGTCTTCCTTTGTGTAATAATAGAATGGAGGGACGGCCCAGTTGGACTTTGGTTCCTTTGGCTTTTCCTCCATATTGAGTACTAGTTCGTCTTCGTTTATTTCAATGACTCCTGTCTTTCTAAGCTTGTTCTGGTCCTTCTCTTCATGCCTCATGATGCAGGATGACTTCTTTTCCCTTCCATACTCGATGAAAGAAGAAAGAGAGAAGTTAAGGACATTGTCTCCCGCCAGAACTACGATATCGTCGTCGATATTTGCTTTCTCGATGGCAAACTCTATATCCTTCACTGCTCCAAGCCTGTGGTCATTGTCCACTGATCCGTCGTCAAGCACAGTAATATTATTTCTGCCCTCAGCCCAAGACTGAAAGTGGGAGATGAACTTGTGGTTCGATACCACGACTGTCCTCTCCACTCCTGCTTCCTCCAGGTCCTCTATTAGCCAATCTATAATTTTCTTTCCCCCCACTTCCAATAAAGGCTTAGGGAAGTTAAGTGTCAAGGGATACATTCTTGTAGCGTATCCTGCTGCAAGTATTATACATGTCATTAGAATCTATCTCCTTCTGCTCTGCCCACTCCGTCGGAAGTGGAGCATATATAAGCTTTATACTTACCAGAGAGAGAAGGGAACTCCTTAAGATATTCTCTCTCCACGGTTTCTTTTATTTCTTCTGCTTTCTCCGGGTCTAAGAGTGCCATACAGCAGCCTTTGAAGCCTGCGCCGCTGAAACGGGCTCCATATACTCCGTCCAGCTTACTTAAGATATCATAGAGCTTAATGAGCCAAGGGGAACCACACTCATAGTTCACGATGCTTGACATGCCGCTTTCGTTAACAAGGCGGCCAAAGGAGACGATGTCTCCCTTTTCCCAGCATTCCACGCCTTTCTCCACTCTATGCATCTCGGAATAGAAGTGGTTGCACCTTTTCTGCCAAGAGGTAGGGAGTCTGACTCCGAACTCCTTGAAGATCTCCTCCGGGATATTTCTCAACCTCATGTCCTGGAACTTCAATCCTTCTTTCAACTCGTAGTCCCCTCGTCTATCTGTGACGGCATAAGAGTAGAGGGCGAAGGCTGCAGCCTTACACTCGTCGACCCTGTTGTTATATGCAGAAGAAGAGAGGTTTCTCTCCAAGCCTGAGAAGAACACTCCTATTTTGAAGGGTTTCATATTAGAAGACGAGGGAGTGTTTTTATAACTGTCATCCTTTGAATCCATATAGAGGATATTGTCTTTTCTGCATAGCGTCTCGCAGCTTTGGTCCAGTTTTCCAGAGGCAACTCCTACATACTCGTTCTCTGCCTTCTTTGAAAGGTATATGTATTCGCTGTCGCTGAGCTCTATGTCGTTGACTTTCGAAAGGGCCTTCATGAAACAGATTGTAAGGGCTGCAGATGATGATATCCCACCTGAAGGCAGTGCCCCTCTTATCACCCCGCATAATCCCTTTGTGAGTTTATACTTCTCCCCCAGAGCCTTTGTCGCCCCCCTCAGGTAGTCGCCCCAGTCTCCTTCCTTTGTCTCCGGAACAGAAGACACGTGGAACTGTACACGCTTAGGGAAATTCATGGACATCAGTTCAACAATTCCATTGTTCTTCACTCCATAGGCCATATGGACGCCGTAATCCAAGGCAAAGCCCAAGATGGGGCCGTACTGATGGTCTATGTGGGCTCCCAGGGGGCACACCCTATAGGGGCAGAACGAAGTCTCCGGCTCCCTGTTGTATATTTCTCTGAATTTATCTTCTGCGTACATATTCCCCCCTTAGTCTCTTCTGAATAGATCACGAGTAAAGACTTTGTCTTTTACGTCCGATAGAACTGAATCGAACCTGTTTGCAATTATTACGTTGCTCATTTCTTTGAAACGATTAATGTCGTTGACAACTTTTGAGCCGAAGAAAGTGTCTCCGTCAGAGAGAGTAGGCTCATAGATGACGACTATGGCCCCCTTTGCCTTGATCCTCTTCATTACTCCCTGGATAGAAGACTGCCTGAAATTATCGGAACCGGACTTCATGGTAAGGCGGTATACTCCGATTATACATTGCATCTCCCTGTCTTTTGAGTAATCGCCGCGGTTATAGTAGTCATAGTAGCCTGCCATATGGAGAACCTGGTCTGCGATAAAGTCTTTACGTGTTCTATTTGACTCTACTATGGCGGTGATCATGTTCTGAGGAACATCATTGAAGTTGGCTAGAAGCTGCTTCGTATCCTTTGGCAGACAGTAGCCGCCATAGCCGAAGGAGGGGTTGTTGTAGTGTGTTCCGATTCTAGGATCGAGACATACTCCGTCGATTATCTCTTTAGTGTCGAGGCCCTTTGTCTCTGCGTAGGTGTCCAGCTCGTTGAAATATGAAACACGTAGGGCAAGGTATGTGTTTGCAAATAACTTTACGGCTTCCGCCTCGGTAAAGCCCATGAAGAGAGTAGGGATATCCTCCTTGATGGCTCCGTCCTGTAGGAGGGATGCAAAGACGCGGGCCTTATCTCTCGATGCTTCATCGCAGGATACGATGATCCTTGATGGATAAAGGTTATCATAGAGGGCTTTTGATTCCCTTAAGAACTCCGGGCTGAACAGGATGTTGTTTGTCTTATATTTCTCTCTCACCGATACTGTGTATCCTACCGGTACGGTGGACTTTATGATGATAGTTGCATTTGAGTTTACCCTCAACACTGTCTCTATTACACTCTCCACAGCAGAGCAGTCGAAGAAGTTTTTCTTGGAGTCGTAGTTGGTGGGAGCTGCGATAATGACGAAGTCCGCCTCTTTATATGCCTCTTCCCCGTTCATTGTTGCTCGTAAATCCAAGTCTCTTTCCTTGAAATACTTCTCGATGTATTCGTCCTGGATAGGAGACTTGCGCTTATTGATCATGTCCACTTTCTTCTCGATTATGTCTACGGCAGTGACATGATTGCGCTGGGAAAGCAGTGTGGCCATGGAGAGACCTACATATCCTGTCCCTGCTATGGCTATGTTGTATCTCTTTTTAGGTTTATCTCTATTGAGAAATCTTTCGTCGATAAAAAGATCCGTCACTTCAAAGCCCAATACTTCCCCCAGCCTTTCCAATTGGTCTATAGACGGCATATATTCCTTATTCTCTATACGCCCTATCATGACTCTGTTGATTCCAGTCTTTTCAGAAAGAGTCTGCTGTGTGTAACCTAAGGCCTTTCTCTTTGAGAGAATAGTGTTGACCATCTTCTCCCCGGATAGCTTTTTCATAGTTCCCCCTAGAATGAAACTTTTAGTAACATTTTGAGTTTCATTATGCTTTGTCATCCTTAGCATTCATTGGGATTAAAGTCAATTGAGAAGATTGCTTCTTGTAGATAATTCCACTAATGATTACATTTACCCCTTGTTTATGGGGTTCTAGATCTTAA
>CAMEXG010000049.1 GCA_945947045.1 uncultured Spirochaetales bacterium
TCTTTCCCTACACGACGCTCTTCCGATCTGTAGGAAAAACCACTGTTACTGTCAACATAGCATCCGCTCTTGCATCAATGGGGCTGAAAGTCGGTATTTTGGACACCGATGTCCATGGTCCGAATGTTGCCAAGATGCTTGGGTGTGAAGATGGAAGCGTGCTGTCTCCGGACGGAGTAGTGATGTATCCGGTGGAGACAGAGAAAGGAATAAAAGTAATGTCCCTTTCTTTTGTTCTTTCAGATCCGGACGAGGCCATTATTTGGAGAGGCGCCATGAAGATGGGTGCCATCAGACAATTCTTGGGGGACACCGAGTGGGGAGAACTAGATTATCTGATCATAGATACTCCTCCAGGAACTGGTGACGAGCAGCTTACAGTCGTCCAGTCTATCCCGGATCTGACAGGAGCCATCATAGTGACGACTCCTCAAAGCGTAGCTATTCTGGATTCAAGACGTTCTGTGACATTTGCCCGCCGCACTGGAGTTCCAATTATCGGGGTCATCGAGAATATGTCGGGACTCAAGTGCCCTAATTGTGGAACCGAGATTCCTGTATTCGGCAAGGGTGGCGGAAGGAATATGTGCCTTGATATGAACGTACCGTTCTTAGGAGCCATTCCCATGGAGCTTGATCTAATGAAGGCTGAGGACAGTGGAAAGGAGTGGGTTGAGGAAGGAACTTCTCATCCAAGTCTGGAAGCGATTATGGAGATAGCAAATAAGCTGGAGTACTCCGATGCCTGCACCACAGGACGTGAAATGAATAGACTTGGGACAAGTAGCTGTTCTCCGGAAGCTTGTGCCCACTGTACTTCCAATTGTTCATCGAAAAAGAAATGAAAGAGTATATGAAGTGGAGGGATGGAGAGAGAAAAAGACTTCTCTCCACCCCTATTTTTTCAGTAGACAAAATTGAGAGAACTTCACCGGACGGAAAAAAAGGTGATTTCATCGTCATGAATAATCCCGATTGGGTATCTGTAATACCCCTAATGTGGAAAGAAGGTGAAGGTTATGTGTTTATTATGGTGGATCAGTATCGCCATGGTTCGGCAAGTGTAACCAGAGAATTCCCTGCGGGTTTGACAGATGAAGGTGAAGATGAGGAAATTGCAGCCAAAAGGGAGTTGTTGGAGGAGACGGGTATGACGGGTGACCTGATAAAGATCGCTTCTTTCAATCCTAATCCTGCATTTATGACCAACAGGCAGACTTTCTTCTTGGGAACGAATCTAAAAAAAGTGTCTGGTCAGAGCTTGGACGAGATGGAAGAGATTGAAGTCTCATACGTGCCTGTCAAGGATGCTATATCCCAAATGGGAAGCGGCATCTATGATAACGGCATAATGATGGCGGGGCTTGGTGCTTTTCTTCGGTATATTTCTCTTCACCCGGAAATAATGGAGGATAAATAATGAGAAGGATTATTCTAACATTAACAGTTTTGATTGCAACTCTATTGGCTTTGACTAGCTGTCAGGCACTTAATACAGGGAACAAAATCCTTCCGACTGTATCTGTATCTGCATCAGCTACTCTTTCTGTCATTCCGGACAGTGCTTCATTCTCTATTACTGCGGAATCTACAGAGCCGACGACTGAAGAGGCAAGGAATGCTTCGTCTTTAATGATAGAGAGAGCTGTAGAGATTTTGAAAGATGAGTTCGACATCACGGAGGAGAGTTTCACCACTGACTTCATGCAGATCAGTCCATACTACGAATGGGTTGACGGGCAGAGGATTTTGGTAGGACAGAAAGCTACACAGAAATTATCTATTGTTCTCTCCGGTGATAACCTCTCAAAGGTAGGAAAGGTGTATGACAGACTCAGTGTTCTCGACGGCATCTCAATTTCTTCTGTCAGTTACTCTAAGCTTGATACTACAGAAGAAGAAAGAAACGTAAGAGAAAAAGCTGCAGAAGCGGCTCTGGCTAAAGCGGAAGCTTATGCAAAAGGTGTGGGAAAGAAGGTTGGAGATGTGATATCTATCTCTGATGGTTCAGGTGTCTCTTATACTACAGTTACATATAACAGCCCGAAATTGATGATGGCTGAGGCCTCAATGGATTATTCTTCTACGACAATCTATCAAAGCGATGTAACACTTTCTGATAGTGTGACTGTAGTATTTACACTAATAGACTAATAACGGATAGTTCTTTTCTGAGACCACCGGGAAACTGGTGGCCTCATTATTTATTAACCATTATGTCTTATGGCTGGGAGTATTATTTAAATAGGGAAAATATATGAATACGCACTTCCCTGATACGTAGGAAGAGACTAAGTTAGCTCAATCTATTCAGATATTTCTATCATAAATGTCTAGACAGGTCTCTTATCTTAGTTTCAGATGAACAAGCTGAAACCATTGCAATAACAAGAATTGTTAACAATTGTTAACGCCCTAAGAAAACAAGTTTTGACGTCAATTTTTACAATAGGCACTGATAATATTTACCCATTTGTTGTAATCAATATATGACAGGATAGGAATAAAATACAAATAAGTATTTGAATAAAGACGATAAACACATTTCTCCAGAAATACTATGAAGCTAAGATATAGTGACGTGTATTAAGGTGACGCCCTTCATCTTTCATCTTTTTTTATATCCAAACGAGCTGCATCTCTTCTATTCTTAAATAGCTTTATGTCTCTTCCACATAGAAGTGGAATAGAAAGCATAAGGGCTCTGAAAGTGTTATCCAAGAGCATGCAGATCCAGACACCGAAGAGAGATATAGAGAAGAAGTGTGTCCCTATCAGAGTAAAAAGAATCCTTATCCCCCATGCACCTATTGTCTCGACCCAGAATGGAAAACGAGTATCTCCCAGACCATAGCATACTCCTTCAGAGACTATCATCAATCCAAATATAGGTTCTGAGAAGGCAATGAGTTTCAAAACCTCTGCTCCCATTTCAATGACTCTTTCATCAGGAGTAAATATCTTCATTATCGGGTTTGCTGTGAAATATAACAGAGCACCCGTTATCGTCATCATGATGACTGTAATTAAGACTGAGAGTATCTCGACTTCCTTAAAGTTCTTCTTATCGTCTTTCCCTACCGATATCCCGATAAGGGTCTGAGTAGATCCACGTAGTGCATATCCCGGTACATAGAAAATAGTCTCCGCAGATAGTGCAATGGAATGGGCTGCAAAAGTAATAGTCCCCATTCCTGATACAAGGGAAGCAAATACAATATGCCCCAGGCAGCTTGTAGTGCTGGTGGCTGCAGCAGGAAGAGCGATGGAGAATACTTCTCTCATTATCTTCTTCTGCTTCTCTTTTTCTCCGTCTATGCGATGGAACCTTATCTTCTTGTTTCTGAGGGCGAAATAAGTCATAGCCACACCTCCGAGAGTAAAGGAAATGAAAGAAGCCCATGCCGCTCCCTTTACTCCCATTTTGAGGATGTATATGAAAATATAGTTCAGAATGATATTCAATATATTCTGGGAGAGATTAATAAACATCGGAGTGCGGCTATCTTTCACCGCCCTTAATGCACAAGCTTCGATTCTCGAAAGCGATCTGAAAGGAAGGGCCAGGGAGATGATGAAAAAATAATCTCCTGCACTTTTCACGATAGAAGAGTCCGCATTCATCCAAACAGGTAGAATGTGGGCGATGGACAGAGAGAACAGGGAAATGATTATTCCAAAAATAGATGCGACAAAGAATCCGCCAAAGCTTGACTCCCTCATCCTCTTCTCGTCACCAGCCCCCAAACCTGAGCTTATCATGGCTGTGACAGCAACTCCGAAGGCTGAAAACAGTGAGCCTATAAGCCAGTTTACAGTTGCAGTAAGGTTAACAGAAGAAGTGGCTGTAGCACCAAGACGCCCCACCATTGCCGTGTCTACATATTGGAGGAGCGTGGACAATATCTCCTCTGCAATCATTGGAAGAGCCAAAGTTATTATAGCTTTGAAAGTGTCGGTATAACGACTTCTCATTTCAACACTGCCATAAAATATTCGTTAATTTTTCCATTCTCATAGAGAAGTTTGTATAAGTTCTCCACTATAGGAAACTCATTCTCTCTTCCCAGATTCTTGATCTTATCTCTTATGAGCTTGATGGTTCTTCTTCCCTCGATTACAGTGGCTGCATTTTTCTCATCGTTAAACAAAAAACCTTTTCCGATAAGCATACCGAAGGTTCTGTTTCTGGAAAGGTCGTTTAGGGCTGTCAAACCTAAGTCCCCAAGTCCACAGTAACAGAAAATAGTCTCAGGAGAACAGCCATAGATATCAAGAAGCTTTCTCATCTCTCGCACCGCCTTTGTATAGACAAGGAAGTCTACGTTTGGCGAGCCATATTTTCCTGAAACAAGACCAATGGCTATTGCATACATATTCTTTAATATTGAGCAGAGTTCGACGCTTCTTACATCTTCCGTCCAGTCCAGAGTAAACCCAGTCTTTGGAAGAACAACTGATGAAAAATAATCATAGTCTTCCTTCTTTCCTCCGAAGGTAAAGGAAGTAGGGAAGCCGTTCATAGTCTCTATGGCAAAAGAAGGCCCCTTCATGCTGGCTCTTCTTTCAAATGGGATGTCTTCTGTAATGAAGGCTCCGCTGTCACTCATACCTTTGGCCAAGTTAACGATCAACGGATTGTTTTTCGCTTCTTTTTTTATTCTCTCTGAAAATGGAACAATTACAGAGGAGGGCAATACAAGTAATACGGCGTCTGCATTACGAAAGACAGAGTCGTCATCAGTCGCTGTAATTCCCGGGTTTAGAAACTTGGTGGGAAAATACTTTGTGTTCTGATGGTTTGTATTAATATCCTCCATGACATCAAGTTCGATAGTATGGAGTACTACATGGTTATTTCTATTCCAGGCAAGTCTTTCTGCAACGGATGTGCCGAAGACTCCTGCGCCTGCAACTACTATTTCATTCATTTTAATCTTCCTTTCTAATAATGTAGAGACGTGAAGAATTATCGCGGAGAGTACGCATACCTTCTTCGTTCCCATTTCCGGAAACATTATCTGACAGCGTGACGCCTGCCCACTTCAGGGCATCGCCTCCAATTGTATAGCACTCTGTCTCCTGTGGGTAAAGCGCCCTCTCTTGAATTGTCTCCCAATGTTCTCTGGCGATAAATGTATAGTTGAATTCAGGAGAAACTGCATCACAATAGAGTTTTTCAGCTGTAGTGTTTATTTCGTTTCGTTTGAGGTAGTAAAGCATCATCACAGCAGACTTGTCACCGCTGGATACAGTCCATATTGTTCTGTTCCCTTCTTCCTGGATAGAGAAGTCGCCGTATTGAAAGAGGGGCCTGTATGCTTTATAAAAATCGATCTGCTGCATAATGGAGAATTTTTCCATCTTCCCCATTTCGTGGGGGTTGATGGAGTACTGGGGGATACCGAAGACTGAGACGTTGAACTTAGTGTCCATATTGATGGTTCTTCCAGTGTATCTGTCAGGATTTCCTGCAATAGGAACAGAAAGAACAGAGAGAGGATATAACCTTCCTGCCCCTTCTTCTATCTCAAGTCTCATCAAAGGATCTGAGCACTCGGTCATGCGGATGGAGGCAGAGTAGCTTAGCATTCCCAAGTCTAACCTCAGACCTCCACGGGAGGCTGTCTCAATGTAGAGGTTCGGATAAGTCTTTGTGATTGTGTCCAGAATACGATATAATCCCAGAATATATCTATGACACCATTCTCCGCAGTCTTTTTCCCCAATATTAGACCAAATGTCGCTTTGATATCGTGAAAATCCCCATCTGATGTAATCGAGGTTTGCAGACTCTATTATTTTCTCCAAAGTGTCGATTGCCCAATCCTGGACATCGGAACGGGAGAGATCGATTAAAAGCTGGCTTCTGCCAAGTGCCCCTTTTGATGCATCCTTTCCGACTATCCAATCAGGATGCTCTTTGTATAACCTGCTTCTTTCGCTTATTCCTTCAATTTCAAACCACAATCCAAAGAAGAGCCCTTGATAGTGGATCTCATTGGCTAGTTCCTTGATTCCCGAAGGAAAGTGTTTTGTATCCGGATACCAGTCTCCGAGACTTGTCTTCTCATCGTCTCTGGCTCCGAACCATCCGTCGTCTACTACGATACCCTCTATTCCCAGTCTCTTGGCTTCCTTTGCTATTTCAGTCACTTCTCCTTCGTCTGGAGAGTAGCCTAGAGTATCCCAAGTGTTGAGCATTATAGGCTTCATTCTATCTTTCCATAGACCACGGCGAATATCTTTATTGATGAAGTTTCTCAGCTTTTTTTCTGCTTCCTCCTCTCCTTCTAGAGAGTGGATCAAAACAGATTCAGGGGTCTCGAAAAACTCATCTTTTTCCAGTTTCCAGCTAAACATGTCAGGATTTATGCCGCTTACAATATGGATCGAGTTATGGTTTGTCTTTGTTACCGATGTTCTATGTGCTCCTGAATAAACTAGGGACAATAAATATGTATCGCGTCCTGTGGAGACGATGACGGCAGGGTCGTTTTCTCCGCTGGATACAGTTCTTGACTCATTAATGAAAGTACCGGAGGAGAGAGTATTTGTCTTTCTCATTTTCTCCCTTCCCCATGTACCGCTGAATGTAGTTATGTCCACTTCTTTTCCCCTGAAGTCGATCTGGGAAGAAGCGATGGAACGGATAGTGAGAGGTGAGTCCGAGTCATTGAAGACCACACTGCGCCTTGTTATGGTGTCTGTAGAGTAGAAAGAAGTGTAATATGTCACCATCCTGATGTTTCGTTCTTTATCTCTATAAGTGACTTCAAGGGTCTCTGCATCGTTGGTGCCTGCAACGGCTTGGGGCATTTTTGTTCCTTTAAACCTGACGATGCCCGGATGAATGGCAAAGGATTCGTATCTTAGGTTGAGGGTCCTATCACCTTTTTCACCCCAGCTGACAGCAATAAAGGGGGTTCTGTAATCACCTCGTCCCTCGGTAGAGAACTCCAACAGAGTGTCGTCAAGAGAAAACTCACTGTAGCTACGGTCACTGATAGTGCTCATAGTAGGAGCCTTGAGATGCTTCTCGCTGAGGGCTGAAACTGAAAAGACAGGATTCTTTATCCTTCTTCCCCAATAAATGTGTTCAGGATACCCTGTGTCTCCTGTATTGAAGACATAACTAGTGTTCTCTGTATAAATGTGAAATAAACCGTCTATCTGCTCTACCATGCTCTAATGATAAGTCAAAGAGAGATATTTGTCATTGTCGTGACATAAAGCCCACATAACAAATACTTTCGCCCTTTTTTATGTTATATAAGTAACTTTTCGGCCTTCCCGTGTGTTAAAATAGTGATATGGATATTAGAAGACTGTCCCTTTGGGAAGGAAGAGATGCAACATATATGTCCAATGGCTCCTTCTTCGTAGTAACTGAAGACCAGGGGGAGATTACTTTGGAAATCAGTGTACGAAACGGACAAGGGGCGAGAGTATCTCCTTTGTGCCTTCCATACTTCAGAGGAACAGGCAGCGGCGTCATGAGCGATGAAAATGGCCAATGGTGGAGAATGAGACAGGCCCTATATCAGGCAGGGGGCATGTATTTCTCATTTCCAAACAGCAAAGACGACCATATAACTACATCCAACACCTATTGGAGCGTAAAGCGTTACGGAACTGAAGATGAGTTTGGAGGAGTATGGAAATACTCTGAAATGAAAAGTAGGGAAGAAGGTAATAGGTATAAGGTTGGAAAAGTAGATCTTGTCCTTCCCGGGCACAATGTCATTTATATGGCTTACTCCATTACAAACCTGGGTGACACTGTGCTGAGAGGAAATCCTCAGTGGACTGCGGTATTGTCTTCTCCTCTGGTAGAGAAAGGCGCTTATATCAACACAAATGCGAAGAAGTTTAATGTTTTTCCAGTGGCGTTCAGAGAATCAGGAGTAAATAGATTTGTTCCCAATACAGTTTTTTATGATCTAAGGAAGGCTCCTTTATTGAAGGGGGGGACGGCGGACGCTTCAGTCGTTCCTTCTCCTACAGGAACCTACGACTATATTATGGGACATCTATCTGATGATCCTATTTCATGGTTATCTGCAACGAATCCTAATGATCAGATGTTCTTTTTGATATATGCACAAAAAGCGCAGAATAACGATGAGTTCTCTATGCCTTTCTGTACTATCGGGCAGAATTGGTATGGAAGAATGGATGCTCCTTGGGCTTTATTCGACGGAGCGACGCCACAGGTCAAATCTCTTTCCCTTGGTTTTGCATATGGAGAGAGTGGCTCTAATAACTTCTCCCTTAACCCTGGGGAAACCAAAACATGCTACATGGCTGCCCTTTTTTCTTATGTCGACAACCAGCGTCTTGCTTCCCTTGGTTTTTTTTCAAATGAAACAAAGCCCGAAGGCTTTATGCTCAGGAGGACGAAGTCTACGTTCCTCTGTGAGGCGGATACAGCTTTCAAGGCTTTGAGAAAAGTATCTAAGAGACTCTTCTTCCGGGCTCAAGGCGGAGGAGAGAATCAATAAGCGTCGTATAGTTCCATCAAAATATCATCGTAGATATCGTATCCAAGGTATGGGGCATAGAATGGGCTGAGTGTGGAGAGACCAAAGAACGCTTTACAGGAGAAGAACGCTGCAGGACCTTCATCTACATTCAGAGTTGCAGAAGCAATAACACCGAATGTAAAGCCAAGAGGATTTCTTGTCCTTCTCTCTGTTGTCGGAATAAGAGAGACTGCAAAAGTACCGCCAACGCCTAAACCAAGAGCTGAGTCATCTGTGTATTTAGCTTTCTGAACCTCAAATAGCGGCCCCACCATTCCGTTTATTGTGATGTTTGTATCTATGTCTGTTACAAAGGACGGGCCAAAACCAAGCACCATATTCGCATCATAGTCTCCACTGGAGAATCTCCTGAGTCCGAAATCGACATCGGCAAGTGTTCCAAATCCAACAGTAGTCTCATTGTTTACAGATGCTCCAAAGTGATAGAAAGTATGAAAACCCATCAGTGGACCGTTTATTCCATTGTTCCATCCTGAGTCGAAAGCAAATGTAAATAACTGCCCTGAAGCAAAAACAGAACATAGAGATATCAAGAGGATAAATAAAATTGTAAGTGCTTTTTTCATAATAGAAGATTAATACCGGATATATTAAGTGTCAATCTTGTTGACAATAGCTCTTCGCCGAAGGAAACTATTTCATAGCGGGGTATTGTTATGGCAGAAAATAAAACAGACGCTACATTAGAGGAAAAAGAAAAGAAAGAACCTAAAGATGTCCATGAACTCTTATGGGTTGAAGGAAAGGGCTGGGCTGTTAAACGTCAGAGCAGTGAAAAAGTAATCAAGTACTTCAGGACAAAGATTGAAGCTACAGAGTATGTTCTCAAGGTAAGCGGAAATCAGAAGACAAGAGTCGTCGTCCACCTAAAGAATGGTAAATTCCAGAAGTTTGACAATGCAGTAAGAGCATTGGCTTATGCAAAGGATAGCGGAGAAGACGACTAAGTATCTTTTTGTGAAGCGGGGCTAAATAATGGTTCCGCTTTCTTATCTATTGACTAACTCATCATATTTGAGTTAATTTAGCATAGTCTAATGACATGGTGCTGTGCCCGAGCGGCCTAAGGGGACGGTCTGCAAAACCGTTTTTCATCGGTTCGAATCCGATCGGCACCTTTTCTCTCTCAGAAATGGGAGAGTTTTTTATACATTCCCTTTTGCTTTCTTGAGAAAAGATTCTACGTATTCTTCCACTGCTTCCTCAAAAGACGACTCTTTATAGATATGGGTCATCTCACTTATCAAATCCAGTGGTACTACCATTTCATATGATGAGTTGACGTAAAGAGACGCGAGACGGTCGATTGCATCAGAGAGCGAGATGTGGTTTTGGAGATTATCGATAGACAACAGGTCTTTCGAAAGTCTTTTGGAGCCTTTGAATGAAAGATAGTTGTGTATAATTCTCAATACAGCAGAAAGAGAGAGGGCGAAGAAAGTCATTGCGGCTATGGCGCCGATTGGTCCCAAGCGATCCACCAAGCCATAGATGTCACGCCATTTCTTCAGAGCTACCACCATAGTGAAATATATGGTTGCATATAAGAAATAAGGTATCAGAGATAAAAGACTGTCGACATAGGTAAGTATGCGTGAGTTTTCAATGCACAAAAATAGTATGATGGTGAGAATGGGACAGACCACATGTAGCCCTAGATTCATGCCGGTGACAGCTACGTTTCCCATTCTTGGGAGAAGAATCAAAAGAGCAAAGTCCAGTGTCATGTTCACAGAAAGGGTTCCACAATAAAGAAGCCTGTCAACCCACTTTGGGATACGATGCCACCTGTTTCTGAGCCCATCCACTGCATATGGAAGAACACAAATTGCTCCTGCTGCAGCAACAAGGTTTGAATTCACTGTAAAGAGCATGAACACTCTGCTTCCTCTTTCCGGAGTAATACTGCTTGGAGTGGTAAGTAGTCCTATGACCACCGAAGCCAATACAAAGATGAATATTGTGACGGAGAGAATAAGTGCAAATGCACTTCTGACCTTATTTCTCAATACTATTCTTGATATGGGGTGGCGTTTCATTGTTTTATCCCTCTTCTATCCCTTATCATTCCGATTGCAGTCAAGACTCCATACATGGAGGCAACACCTAAGGAATAATAGATGATGAAGCTTAGGATAAAGAGTGTATATGGTTTGGGCTCTTTGAACAATATGTTGAGTACAGGATAAGCTATATTTTCCTGAATCGGAGAGAGATAAAAGAAGTTCACATTAGTTTCTGGAATGGTTGTGGCACATATTACATTCAATATCACTGCCAGGAGGGTAAAAGACAGCCAGAAGCAATAGCCATCGATAATATAGCTCTTTCCTTTCTTTCCATAGATCTTATAGTAGATGATGGAAAAGACTCCGACCATAATCACCAGATCGTGCCAAACCATTGCCTGGAGGCTGAGGAATATGTACTCTGATGTGAGGATCGTTGCTGGTTTTACATAATAGAATATCGCTGCCATCAAGCCGAAGATCGTGTAAGCGATCATTCCTTTCTTGATTCTCTCCTTCTTGATAAAAGGTATCGCCCATAGGAAAAAGAGCTCTACGGTACACATTTGAAAAGGAATTCTTTCAAGAGGATAAGTACCTGTTGTCATCAACATGAATACGACTTTCATAAGTTCCAGAACGATGAAGGATATTCCTATACAAGAATAAACTCTATTCGGTTTATTCTGCTTCTTTGCAAGTAATCCCCCACATATACCTGATAGAATGGCTGATAGAATTCCGACGATATGCACCAAACCCATTGAGCGGAGTGGGTGCGACCATTGGCTGAGTATAAACATGATTCCTCCATCGATTACTGAATAAGCTGTTTTCGGTAGACATTGTAATGGAAAACAGTATGAAAATATTGCATATTCGAGAATCGGTGACTTATTACACCACCAGGACAATTTCTGACCTACTGATGATGCGATAATTGTTGTAACAGGGGGCAAATGCCATGGTTGCAATAGAAAAGGCATCGGAAATGTTCAATTCGCTGGGATTGGAGAAATTCCAGGCAGAGGGACTACTCAGGCTATATGCAGAATACCTCGACAGTAACAAAAGGAGGAATAAGGACAGACTTATATTCGAGGTCTGCCCCAAGTGCGGAAAGGTGCATCCCCACATCATAAAGGGCGGAATGTCTGGCAGCGGGAAACAGATGTACAGGTGCACTGAATGCGGCAGGAGATTCGTCTATGATACTGGAACATTTTCTTTCTACTCCCACCAGGACCGGGACAAGTGGGCCCGGTTCATACAGATGACGAT